>JAHPYY010000184.1 GCA_019058515.1 Promethearchaeota archaeon | reverse complement strand
CAACCGTCAATTCAGCAGTCTCATAATCTTTATTATTCTTAGCACTATAAACAATTATTGCAATAAAAGGGCTCTCTTTGAGGTAAATAGCAGTTCGCTTAAGATTATTAGGTAGCTCTGTCAGTAAATGCAATGATAAATCCATTTTATTAGCGGAATCAATAAACTCATCCAATGAGACCTCCTTAGATGTCCCATAGAAATCCATTGTTCCAAAAGGTTGCCTATTAATTGTGGAAGCAAAAAATGCTAATACAATCACTGGTATTACCGCTATCCCCATCAAAATGTACCTAGTCCCCTTTCTCGCTTTCAATCTCATTCTTAACTTTCCTTTTTTTTGTATTTAAAAAGTTTCACATTTTTGTCATAAATTTAATAAATAATTTAAGGAGAATTCGATATAAAAATAATTCGACTAATGAGTAGAGATATTACCAAAATTGTCCCGAGTGCGATAGGCTCAACCCTATGTGCGAAGAAGGGTTTTTTTGGCTTATAAAACCTTACTATTATTTTATTTTGCTGCATTAGAAAAAGTCGACTTTTATAGCAGATTATTTTGATAGAAGGTCCCAAAATTTGGGGAGATTGATTGATTTAATTTCATTGTCACGATCGTGTGACCGAGTTGTCACGGAATGGTGACAATATTTAAATATTATAAATTTCTTTAATATTCATAGAGAAAAACGGGAATAAAAAATGCTTTAACAATGGCGTTATTCTTGTTTATTTCAATTTAGAGCAATTAGTAATAATAAAGTGGAGGAATAATTTATGGAAGATTCAATTTTTGGGAAAGCTCTGGTGTTAGATAATGGAACGGGTATCACAAAGAACGGTATTGCTGGAGAAGATCAACCTAGATCCGTATTTTCAACGGTTATTGGAAAACCAAAGTACGGGAATGTAATGATTGAAGTTAAAGATTACTCGCGAGACTGGTACATCGGAAACGAAGCTATTGAATTGAAAGGCATTATGAACCTTAACTATCCCATAAACCACGGTACTATAACGGATTGGCCAGCTATGGAACGGATTTGGCATTACACATTTTATTCGGACCTTCGGGTGGATCCCTCTGAACATCCAGTTCTTTTAACCGAGCCACCGTTAAATCCAAGACAAAACAGGGAAAGAATGGCAGAGATAATGTTTGAGACCTTTAATGTGCCTGCTCTATATATCGCAACTCAAGCCGTTTTATCGCTTTATGCTTCTGGGAGAGTTACGGGGACGGTGTTGGATATCGGAGACGGTGTATCTCACATTGTACCGATATTTGAAGGATTTGCGTTAAGCCACGCAATTCAAAGAGTCGATCTTGCTGGAAGGGATATAACTACCTACTTGTTGAGGTTGTTAAGGCAAAGCGGGCATGTGTTCCAGACATCAGCCGAAAAAGAAATCGTTCGAGACATAAAAGAAAAATTGTGTTATGTTGCAATCGATCCCGAAAAAGAAATTATGCTTTCAAAACGAGTGGCGGGCATAATAAAATACTACATGCTACCTGATGGTGAGACAGTATCGATTGGAATTGAACGATTTCTCGCGCCAGAATGCTTTTTCAACCCTTCAGTGTTAGGAAAAGAAATAGATCCGTTGGATAATCTAGTAATAGAATCAATATCTGATTGCGATGTAGATTTGCGAAGAGACCTTTACGGAAATATTGTCCTCTCGGGAGGTTCGACCATGTTCCCAGGAATAAAGGAGCGGTTGACTAAGGAAATCAAAGAACAGATCCCAGAAAATGTGGATGTTCGAATATTGTCCCCTCCAGAACGGATGTATTCCGTATGGATAGGTGGTTCGATCTTAAGCTCCTTAAAGACATTTCAACGAATGTGGCTAACCCGCAGGGAATATAAAGAACTGGGACCTCAAGCTGTTCATAGGTTCTTTTAAATCCGAGGTGAGAAGTATACCCATGATAAAAATGATTGATGGAATCCCATGCATAATATTAGAGGATAGGATATTACTTGTCGAACACGCGTGTAAAATTGAAAAAGTAAAGAAAATTTTCCATGGCGATTTTACCGACATCCAAAAACTAAAAAGTAGCAAATATTTTGACGATGTAAGAGAGGAATTAAAAAAAAAGTTCAGAGAAAAATAATTTATATTTTTTTTCTTTTTGTTCCATTGCACAAAAAGGAAACTTTCCAAGCGAAAATGAGAAAAATATCACCAATTATCGAAGGATCGATGATCCCTGAAGCTAAAATCGTTTCTATAGCTGTAATTGAGGGTGATAATAACATTGCGTATTCTACAGACAATTGGGATTTAACTAGTATAATTAATCAACTCAATCTATTGTGGTACGATACAAAAGAAAACCGCATAATCATTGAGGGAGTGGAATACATTAAAATCCAAAATACGCAAGAAGGATTAATTCTCGTAGATCCCGACCAAAAAGGAAGAATCGTTTGTTATAAGGACGAAGAACGGAAGGTAATTCTTAAAATTTCTCCAGAGGGAGTTCTATATTTAGGAATAGCTGAAGCTGCAAAGATCTTGCATAGATTAAGTCCTAAAAAACCCTATATGGACTTAAAAACGCGATTAGGAAAAGTAGATCAACTAAAATGGGCAACACCGAGGATCCTACTTGACGACACTAACCTTTTACAGGAATTGGGTTTGCTTAAATTTGGTTTAAGCATAGAAGAAGCTAAAGTATATTTGAGCTTACTTGAAAAGGGTAAGGAGGGAGCTAAAGTAGGTCAATTAAACGAGGAATTAGACATCAAACGGACGACAATCTACCGGATTATAGATAGGTTAATTTCAAAGGAATGGATTGTGAAACCTTTTGAGCCGGGAAGCGTGCAAATTTTTATCGCGAGACCTATCAATGATATTTTCGACGAAAGAATTCAACAAAGGGAAGAAGAGCTAAAGATATTGAAAATTTATCGCTTTATAATGGGAGAATCTTATGTTCCGTTAGAACACGATAAATCTATTGAACAAAAGGCGTTAGATTTTAAAGCTCTTGGGATTACTGGAATAGAAAAAGATAGAGGACTTCTCATTTTCGAATATAGCAGTAAGGTTGATAACGATATAGTCATACGAGCAGCTTTACAATTATCGTGTGAAAAGCTAAAGATGGGTTTGCAGGTTGACGAAGATATCGAAGAATTCTCTAACTCCGATTTGGAGGATGTGGACTTTAGAGACACGAAATTTCAAGATTACTTAGGATCTGTTATGTATCTTAAGTTCAAAGAAGGGAGTAAAACTGCAAATAATGTAGGTACAAATTGGATTGTGGCGGCTAATCAAATTGCTGTACCCCTTGAAACCCGAATTTTCGTCATTTGGGGAACAGATGAGATATTTAGCCAACTACTTTCAATCATTTTGAAATTCAGCTGAAAGATATGGTATTTCTTGAGTAAGAAATATTTAGTTAGAAAGGATTTCCTATTTAGTTTCCATTCTATTTTTAATTTTTACGGCAATAATAGTTATAATTGTTACAATACATACGATTATGTACACCAACATGAAAGGACCTCCACCTAGCTCCGCATTTGGAGACGCTACGCTTGAAATTAATAATTCAAGATAAATAATTCTAACTTTTATAGCAATAAACATTACTAAAACTATTAAAAATACTAGTATATTAGGATGTATTTTTAGGGTCTGAAATCCATTCTTAAATAATGTAAAGTTTAATTTTAGCTCATTTTAAGGATTTGTAAAGGATAGAAAGATTTAAATATAAATGTTAACTCTGTTATACATGTACATCAAACTTTACATATAAAACTATATAAAAAAAATGAATAAAGAGGAAAATTAATGAAAAATGAAGATATAGCAAATGTAGGCACAATTTCTCAAAAATACATCCCAAAAGAAGTGCTAAAAACAAGTATCGTTTTAGTTTTCATTTTTGGATTGGTGTGTGCAATGTACATGATTACTGCATTTTTTATACCCTTTTTGTTTCCGCTGTTCTTATTACTAACATTAACTACGGCAGTACTGCCTGTTATTCTCGTAGTCATTTGTGTTTATGCCTATGAGAAAGCTTACGTGAGAAATTTTTCTTATCAAATCTCTGTAGACAATATTATCATAAATCATGGAGTGTTTACTAAGACGCGCGCTACAATCCCATATAGCAGGATACAAAACATCAACACTGTAAACGGAGTGTTTGATCGCATGTTTCATCTCGCTACAGTGAAGATTGAAACTGCGGGCTCTACAGCAGTAGCAGCGGGTGCGCAAGGCGGAGTCATTAGACCAGAAGGATACATACCAGCTCTCCGAGAGCCAAAAATCATTGAAGAAAAGATAAAAGAGATGGTTACGCGCTATTCTGCGGTTCCTTCTGGGCTCGAAGATAAAATTTTCAAGCCAGAAGAACTCGCTTTTGATAATTTTATTAGCTACATCCTTTCTAAGATGCGTGAAGGAGAAAAACTAGTTACATCTATAGCACAGTTACGAGAAAAAGCTGATTTGACACAGGCAAAACTTGCTGAAGCAGTGGGCGTACCAGTGCAAACCATCGAATATTTAGAGGGGGGAAAGTACAATCCAAGCTTAACCTTAGCCTACAAAATCACACAAGTATTAAATTGTAAAATCGAAGATTTATTTAAATTTTCGAAATAAATTTTTTTTTAATTAAATGGTATATTAAATAGTTAAGATGACGAAATTTTGGAGAATCGTAGCAGTTATCTTTATACTTCTTTTATTTTTAGTGGGGATGATTGCTACGTTAATATATGTAAGCATAACATAGATTTTGGAAATTAGAATTAAATGAAATTAGGGGATTGGCACGACAGGGGTTAAATTCAAAAAGAAATTGGTATCAAGAGTCAAAGAATTAAGAGAAGAGCGCGGCTTAAGCCAGCAGAATCTCGCTGATTTGATTGGTGTATCAAGGCAAACAGTATATTTCTTAGAAAACAAAGCGTACAACCCCTCTTTAACTATATCGTTTAAAATCTCGGAAATTTTTGAAAAACCCATCGAAGAGATTTTCTATTTTGAACCAGAAATACAAGACATAGTCGGAGGGAAAACGGGATACGAATTAAAGGAAATCTCCGAGAGTTTGAATATTTCCCAGGAGGAACTTTTAGGATTTATGAATATTGAGGACGAGGAATTAGTAGAGTACCCTAAGAATTACTTGGAAAAACTCGCTAAAGCCTTAGGGAAGAAATTTGAAGATTTGTTTGAAGAAGAATAGGTAATTTCATTCCAATGTTCGCAACCAATTTGAGTTAAGTTTGAGCCTCTCATACTCTTTTAAGTCGCCAAAATCTCCGCGAAATTCCCCTTTTTCCATTTTTAATATTCTAACTTTCCAGTTTTTTTCCTTAATACCCTTACAAATAGCATCCGGAAGTTCTATCTCACCTCGCTGTGAGGGTAAAATTAGCCTTAATACGTCAAATATCTCTCGTGAAAAGATAAATATTCCTGAATTGTTTAAATTCGTTGTGTTTTCGCCAACAGCGGGTTTTTCCACCATGTTTACGCAATAGCCTTCGTCTACGTGGATCTCGCAGCCCTTATAGATTTTCTCTAAGTAGTTTGCCACTAGCACGAAATCTTCGTTTTCAGATACATGGATTTCGTGAATTTTCTTGTAAATTTCGTAAGGAACTAAAATATCTCCCCAGGTAAGAAATAAGTGGGATTCAACAATTAAACTTTCGCACAATAATAAAGCACCCCCTGTTCCGTTCAAATTTTCCTGAACAACATATTGTATATACACTTGAAATTGTTTCCCGTCTTGAAAGTATTCGATTATCTGTTCTTTGCGATACCCCACTACGAAAACGAATTCATTAAAGCCTGCGTAAATTAAGCCGTTAAGAATGTATTCAAGTAACGGTTTACCATGAACTGGAATCATGGTTTTTTGATATTGATAAGTGTAAGGGCGCAATCTTTTACCTTTTCCTGCACATAACACGATAGCTTTCAATATTGTTCAACCCCATTACTGGTGGAGACTAAATACGCCTTTCCATCGACTTCTTCAATTGCACTTTTAATATCAAGCTGGTTTTTTGGATTAAAGGCAAAGATCGTACCTCCAAACCCCGAACCGTTGATTTTGGCGCCTAAGGCACCTTTTTTTAAGCTATTAGAGATCATAGTTTCAATTTTTATCGTTGAAACTCCAATATTTTCTCTCAAATGGAAATGATGTAAATTAATCAATTCTCCTAATTTATGGTAAAAATTAAGGCTTTCTTTCATGGTTACATCCCTGTCAAGTTTCTTATAAAAATTTTCAACGAGATTTAGTGCCGATTCAGTTAGGTCGCGATTTATTAGGTTTCCTACGATCTTTTTCCTTAATTCACTACTTAACTGGTATAAAAAGGGTTCAATTAAAGTCAATTCGGTCAAGTATTGATCGAATTCTGGATATATTTTGCGCAATTCATTGAAAGCTTTTATTGACTTTCTCTTAACATTTCTTAGGTCATCCACCGTTGCTTTTTTCTCTAGTGAATCTCCGAGCACAAATCCGCTTAACTTGAGCGGGAAATTTTTCATTATAATGTCGTTCTCCCGAGCTTGTAAATATAAAATACCTCCAAAAACCGAGGTGTAATGATCCATCATCCCTCCTGCCTCTCTAAACTCAGTAACTTCCGTGTCATATCCCAATTTCGCTAATTCAAGTTTAGGAAGGTTAGATTTCGAAATTAAATTGAGAAAATAAAGCCATGCTATTACAAAAGCAGAAGAGCTTGAAACTCCAGCGTTTATGGGGATGTTAGAATATATTTTTACTTTATATCCCTTATTGAATTGAATTTCCCTTCTAATGAATTGGTTATATCCGCTTCTAAGATAATCTCTATCGCTAAGATATTCAAGTTCTCTAGAGCTTAAAGGTATATCACATTTATCGTTTATGTCGGGCATATTAATAATTAAATGATTATTTAAATCCCTTTTAGCTTCGAGAAAAATGTATCTATCTATGGCCATTGAGATTGTGGGATACCCTAAATAATCTTGGTGTTCACCGAAAAGGCAGATCCTACCTGGAGCTCTTATTCTAATAGTCGATTCCATTTTTAACTCTTATTCATTTAGGAAAAAATTTGTTTTGCATATTATATGCATATTATTTTTTTTTTTCTTTAAGTAGAAGTGTTTTAATTATAACGAGTTATTACCTATTATTTTTCAATATTGAAAATTATCGTCTGATAACGGAGTTTTTTAGAAAGTATGATTCAAAATGTAATTATTATTAAAGATGGTTTACCTCTGCTTTACAAAAATTGTACTAATTCTGATTTCAATAGTGACGATAATAATAACAATTGTTTATTTTCAAATTATAACAATTTGGTAATGTTATCAGGATTTTTTTCAGCATTAAATTCGTTTAGCGCCAATTATAAAGAATTAGGTGTGATAAAAGAGCTAAAACTATCCAATACAGATATGAAGTTGTCGTTTATGCGTAATCCTTCGATTCCTAATCTAATTTTTTTAGCAACCTATAATAAAAACTCTGATAATTTTTACATCCAAGAATTCCTACAAAAAATTTCAGCGGAATTCTTATCAAATTACGACAGAGAGGAATTAATGAATTGGACGGGCAGAGTAGATGAATTTGAAGAGTTTGAAGGAATTATAGACCATTATCTCGATGGTTATAGTTCACCAGAGATGAAGAATACTACTATAAGCCAATCCCAAAATAATATAGTTGAAGATTCTGACATATTGGGACTAATTCCAAAATTGAATTGCTCAAATGGCGTGAATCCTGATTATTACCTTACGGGTCTTATTTCAAAGCGAATATTTAGCAAGATCGACGGCAGAAAGACGATTGAAAACATTGCGAAAAATTTAAATATTTCCAACGACATTGCGTATAACGTCATTAAGTCCTTAAATAAAATGGGATTCATCTCGTTTTGACTTTTGTGCGAATCCGTTATTGTTCTTAAGACAATCTCCTGTTATCTATTAAGAAAGATTTAAAAATCAAAACTATATTATTGATGTAGCAGGATTTTTAGATTGTTGATTTAATCCTACATTTTGCTGCTTTCAAGCGACTTACCATTTAAATGGTGTAAAAAATATCAGATAGCGTAGAATTGAAGCCAAAGATAGCTGAAACTGTAATAGATAGACTGAGGGCTCATACAGGAGTCAATCTAGATTATTATAGAAGAGAATTTCTCGAAAAAAGAATTGAATTAAGGATGAACGATTTAGACATTAAATCGTACGAAAACTATATCGAATTCCTTTCTCAAAATCCGTTGGAAGTGGATAAATTCCTTGAGAAATTCACGGTTAATTACACCTATTTCTTTAGGAACTTCGAAGTTTTTGAAAGAATAAAGGAGATTTTGCTTTTCTCTAATAGGAATCTGAAACGAAAGATTAAGATTTGGTCTGCACCATGCGCTACTGGGGACGAACCTTATTCGCTAGGGATATTAATAGAGGAAATAAAGAAGATTTACCCAAGATTTCCGGATTATTCAATTATCGCTTCTGATATAGATAAAGCCGCTTTAAATATAGCGAAAAAAGGTGTTTATCACGACACTTCTCTTCAAGAAATTCCAAATATTTATCAAAAGAATTACTTTAACCAGAAAGTGGGAACTTACGGAGTAGAATACATTATAGACGATAAGATCAAATCTAAAGTTTCTTTTGTAGAAGAAGACATAATAGAAAAACATAAGATAGAAGAGCAGTACGACATTATATTTTGTCGGAATTTTTTTATTTACATTGATAGGCAATCAAGAGAAAAGCTGATCAACATTTTAGAAAAACATCTTTTAGAAGGCGGCTTACTTGTACTTGGTAAGATTGAAACAATTAATGATAAAGGTACGCAATTGAAACTGTTAGACGGAAAGAACCAGATTTACATCAAAAATGATTTAAAGCACAGCGACTTTTTCAAACCGTTGTCCATCAAGAAATGTAAAGAAGAATTAAAACCTAAAGAGGTAATTACAACCCCGAGTTCCTCGAAAAGTACCATAAAGAGACCAAAAAGGTTAAGAAAACCCAAACCTTCCTTCAACAAAGAAATCAAGAAACCTAAAGGATTATCATCGAATGTAGTCGATCAGTCAAAAACCGTAATTTCAAGAGAGGAAAGTGTCTCGGTATTCCCAATTGATGTAATTGAGGAGGATTTGCCTAATAAAGTTGATGTTTCAAGCGAATTTCAAAAAAAGTTACATGAAATTAAAATTAAGAAGCAGAGACTAAATAAAAGAGAAAAGAGTATTTTAAAAAAGGAATTCGAATTACAGCAAAAAGAAAGAGAGTTAAATCAAAGGGAGGGAGAATTAGACGAGAAATTTCATCAAATCGAAAAAATCGAAGCAAAACTGCAAACTCGGTTTAAGGAAAGAATTGAACGAGAAAAACAACTAAAAGACCAAATTTTCCAACTTGAACGAATTTTACATAAAGTAAAACAAAAAAGAAAACTACAAGAGTCTTCAACGATTCATAGTAAAGCAAAAGCGAACGATTCGCTGGAAAAAGATGTTCTCAAAGTGGATTCTGTTGAAATTATAGCGGTTTTAGAAGAAGACGATTACATCTTTGAGAAAGAAGTTGTATTGACTCAAAATCAAATGATATTAGTAGGAAACAAACCCGAATTCACATTCACACATATGGTAAAAGTTGAAAACATTGGATCTGACTTCTTATTAATTATTTGGGGTAATGTTAGCGATGTAACAAGTATCATTCATCTATCTTCATTTAATAACGACGAGATAGAAAACAACCTCAAATTTAACTCGTTCTTGAAAGTTATTAAAGAAGTGTATAAAAACGATACAAAACTAGAATCTTACATCATAGGAGGGATGCTTAATATGTTAAATTCCCAACTTAACTATTCAGAAAGTATTAAATTGATACGAAACAAATTGAATGCTGTGGGGATATTTGTATTGAAAGAAGATGTCGGAGGATTTAGCGATCGCGCCTTTTACTATGACATTAATGAGAGAATCCCTTATGTTAAAAAAAGTTGGGAATTTGATTACCGAGAATTTACTTAAGCGCTGAGATTAGTATTTATACACATTAAAAATCCAAGCTCTTCCACCTACTTCTTCGATAGCTTTTGCCACTGCCTCCTGTCTTTCGGGACAAATAGCAAATATGCAACCTCCTCCTCCAGCGCCCATTTGTTTAGCACCATATGCTCCAGCGTTTTTAGCCGCTTGACACATGCTAAGAATTTTTGGGGTTGTAGCATCTAATATTATTTCTTGTTTCTGTTGGAGATCCATTAATTCGCCCAGTTTTTTGTAATCGCGATTTAGAATCGCCTTCTTGCCCTCGTACACGCAATATTCAATAACTTCAAACGCTTTAAGAGTTTTAGCATCTCCTTCCTGTATTTATTTTTTAACCCGATTTAAAACAGAAGCTGCCTTGCGTTCTTCCATCGAATCTCCAACTATAATTGGTAATTCGTCTACATCAAGATGTTTGACTCTAGGGGTATCTCCCGTTTCAATGAATGTTATACCCCCAAACACGATGCTATATTGGTCCATGCGATCACATTGTATTCCCAAATCGTGGTTTTCTCCTAAATACGCTAATTCTGCGATTTTTGTTTCAGATAGACCTAAACCATGAACCCTGTTTAATGATTTCAAAAATCCGACCGAAACTGACGCAGACATAGATAAACTGCACCCAATTGGAATGTTTGAATCTACTTCGAGACAAAATCCCGATGTAAGACGATTTTTTAACCGTTCAAAAAGTACGCTCCAATACGATAAATCGATATCTTTAGGTGGTGATTCATTTAACCTGAAACGAAAATCCTCATTATTGTTATGGCTAAAAAATCTGACCGTCCCATCTTAAGCGGGACTATATTTTATGTTCATCATTAAATCAATCGCCATGGCTATAACTGGCTTACCTAATAAGTCTACTTTATCTCCGAGAATGTATATTCTTCCTGGTACGGAAATTTCGAAATTCTCCATTACTTTAGCACTCGTTACGACACTAATTATAGTACATAAGGTAATTAAATAAGGCTTAGAAAGTTGAGAATGAGAGTTTTATACAAACTTAAACGAGAATTCTACTTCTTTTTTCTTTTTTTTCTTTCGTTTTCTTGGATCTCTGCTTCTAACGATGAAAGATTTTCTTGCCCTTTACCCTGAAATTTAAATTCGCCAAATATTTTACTTTGTTCTTTTTGTCCTGATTTTGATATTTTCTCAAAAGAAATTGTAACGGGATTTTCTTGTTGCAACGCAAGGTTAATGAAATTTATAAACCCTATATGTTTACTGGGTTTTACATTTAATTTTAATTGAACGGGTTTATTTTTTTTAGTAGTAGTCTCTAATATTAGCTTTAATTTCATCTCGTATCATCCAAAGATTTCATCAAAATTTAATATAAATACTTAAGACAATTAACCTAAAAGAATTTTAGTAAAAAAAAATTTTACGTAAAATCAGTCTAAGGGTGAGTTGTTTAGTAAAATTAAGTCAAAAAAAAGATTTGAAAGAAAAAGCAGAAAATTATAAAGTTACTCCCTTTTCTGCTTCATACTTGTCAATCATCTTTTTATTTGATGGCGCGATAAAAAACAACCATAACTCAAATATAAAAAACAAATTCCCCCAACAATGAAAAAAATTACAGCGCTAAAACCTAATGTAACCACACCAGTAAATAGAAAGAAAATTCCAATAATGAAGGCATAAATTCCCCATCTTCTCATTTTTCCATAGCTTTTCTTTGTTTTTCTTATCGCTGATTCAGTGGTACTTGCTAGAATCTCATCATGCCTTGAAGCAACCTCCCTTGCAGCGTCCTCAGCGATTTTTTCATAATCAATACTGTCTACAATTTTTCTTTCATCAGCGGTTAAACGATCTTCTTTTTTTTTAACCAATTTTTTTCACCCTTAGTTTATAATTTTTAATAATACCTATTGAGTTTTTTATATATAGAACTTGTTTTATATCTAATGAGATTAAAATAAATAATTTGCAGTTTAGTAAATATGCCATCGAAATTTAGATTAAGATATATTTTTAGACCTATAATAAGGCAATTGGCTAAAATATTAGTTAGAGTGGGGATTTCACCTAATATTGCAACATCTATTATGCTTGGTTTTTCCATCTTAAGTTTCGTTTCTTTAGTTGTATTTCGTAATCTTCTCTTTTTCTCCATTTTTGTGTTTTTCACGGGAATTTTCGATGGAGTAGATGGTGCGATCGCTAGATTAACTATGAAGACTACAAAATTCGGTGGATTCTTCGACTCGTTTATGGACAGAGTGTCTGAATTTTTTATATTTATTGCTCTAATGTTGTACACATGGACAGATTTATTATTTGACTTTATTTCAATGCCATTAATAGTCTCTGTATCGTTTTTTTTCTCGATAATGATTAGTTACTCTAAAGCAAGAGGAGAGGTGTTAAAGGAAGGAGACTACGACATTGGGATTTTTGCTCGTTCTGAAAGATTGTTCTACTTAGTAGTTAGTAGTATAGTCTCGCTATTTTTGCCACTTCTAAACATACTTTTACTTATTTTTATGATCTTAATAATACTAACAGCGTTTTATCGCATTTATGTGATTTTTAAGAATTTGAATTAACTGTATGTGTTATCAAAAATTCTGTCGTCTCTAACAATTTAAAAGTTTGAATTTGATTTTTTAAACATATAAATGAGGTTTTCAACAAATGGCAGTAACTAAAGAATTATATGCTTCCCCATTGGAAGAAACTGAAATTCATTTGGAGATTATATGCCCAATATGTAAAATAAAGAAAGAATTGGCGATACCAAAGTCTGTAATTTCTAAAGCAAAGCAATTATCGACGATTTCTGTGCAAAAGCATACAATTTGCAGACATCATTTTCAAGTTTTTATTGATAAGAATTATGTTGTAAGAGGATATCAAAAAGTTGATTATGATATAAGACCAAATTTATCAGAATATCGACGAAGTTTTTTGTCTTCCTCTCACTTTAGAGAATCTCTAATTCAAAAATCTATGTCAGCAAAGAAAACACAAACTAATTCGGACAAAATGGAAAAATTAAGAAAATTATACGATGAGTTTTGGGAATTTATAGACAATAATAATGAAGAGTTTCAAGAGTTTATAAAAAATGATGGAAGAAGAAACATTAGTAAATAAATTATCTTTGTGAAATTGTCTAAGATTTAATGATTACTGTTTTTAAATTTAATCACTACTTTATCTCCGTCCTTTAAATTGAAGTATTCTCTTATATATTCCTTCGCTAAAATTTCGATGATATTTTTTTTGTGATGCGTACGCTTTATATCCAATATCGCGGCGTTTAACTCCTTATTTATGTCATTCAATGGAGAAATACAAACATTATAGCAGTTTACAGAGCCGTATTCCCTTTGTTCGTCCCTAAATCCTCGAATTTTCACGCTAGTTCTAAAGCTTAACATTTCTCGCAAAATCCTCATGTCCAATTCACTAAGTTTAAGATTAAGAGTGCCTTTGTAAGGTTTATAACCCAGTTTTTCTTCAAACTGAATGTAGTAATCTTTTATAGACACATAATAGCCACCTTCCCCCATGCCACCAACGATCTCCCCCACTATTTGCATGTGTTCGAGACAATCTCGCAGATCTCGAAATACCGTAAATAAGGCTTTTATTCCCTCGTTTGTTATTTGAATTATTTGCGATTTACCATCGATTTTCTTCGTAATCCATCCCAATTGCGCTAAATTTTGAATTCGCCTTGAACCCGTTTGTTGAGAAACGCTTAAAATGGAGCCAAACTCGGCACTACTTATTTTTATGGATTGTTGGAGCTTAAAATGCTTACTAAGCAAATATAGAGCAAACCAATCTGAGTAATTTTCGGGGCTAGTAAACTGTGACTTATTCTCCATTTATTTCCCCTCCTGTTTTTTATAGCGTTCAATAATTTTCTTTTTAATTAAACTGGAGGAGTGAAGCTCGTACTTATCATAGTAATTTTCTAATCTCTTCACTGAAATATTACTTAATCCGATACGATTCAATCCCATCTTCAAGGTTTCAACGTCATACTTTTGATCAGGCCCGAGTAAAATAATGTCGGGATTGATCTCCTGTACGGTTTTTAGTGTATCGTTATCGCTTCGACCTAACCTCGCTTCTTTTACGTTTTTAAGGTTTTTAATAACCTCAAGTCTTTGATCTTGAGGGATAATTGGTGCACATCCTGAATATAGTTCACGGTTTTTATCTGTAGATACAATGACATAGACATCTCCTAATTTAGAAGCTTCTTTTATTAAGAAAATGTGTCCTGGGTGAATTATATCAAATGTTCCAGCGATTAATACCCGTTTTTTATGATTTCTCATATATTTGTAATCTCGTAGGTTTTCTCATTTAATAACTCGATAACTTAATCCTAAAAACACTGGTCCTCGAACATCGATCTTTTTTTGTTTGGAGTGTATGTATTCCATTATCGCGTCTTCGACGGATATATTTACTTCGGAAGCTCTATAACACATCTTAACTCTATGATCGTACGAGTCAGAAT
>JAHPYY010000018.1 GCA_019058515.1 Promethearchaeota archaeon | reverse complement strand
GTTTGATTCTCTTGACAAGCTCAAGAAATATAATTTATTGGAGAGGATACCATTATTAAATTATATTTCTTGAGCTTGTCAAGAGAATCAAACCCTGCTTGTATTTTTCCTAACTGAAAATTTGAAGAAAATAGAAATTGGGTAAAATCTGTGTATCCAGAACCCTCTAGTGTTAGCTTATTATTATGGCTATAATCAAATCCAATAGCACCTCTCAACGACATATGATATTACACACCAATACGAGTAATTATAGATAGATCATATAGAATCAGAAATTTTTCGATTCTTTATAATGTTAATTTAACTTTGATTCTAATAAATATATTACACACTGCTAATATTTTTATTCTTAGCTAATTCACTACAATATCCAATACATAATGAAATAAATTTGGACTTACACTTTTCACATTACGATAAGACAATAAGCGTGTAGTATATTTATTCTTTTTAGCGATCTCTTCAAATTCATGGTATAATTGATGATGTTGCCCCTTGTCTTGAACACCTTCGTAATGGAATATTGTTCCCTTTTCTCTGTTTACTAGCGATAAAGCGTTTTTTATGTACTCTTTAGGAGCAGGAAATATTCCCATGACGATTCTATCTGCTTGAACTCCCTTGACACTAAGCTCTAAAACCCTTTCTCTGCAATCACCCAGTAATGGGATTATCTTTTGCTCAAGTTTATTAATTTTTATGTTTTCGACTAAAAATTGGCAAGATAGGGGATTTAACTCTATGCTATATATTTTCTTCGCTTTTGAATATTTAGCTATAGGCAGTGAGAAATATCCTATACCCGCAAACATATCTACAACGATTTCGTTGGGTTTCACTAGTGAGGATAAGTATTTTCTCTCGTTTAAATTCCCCTTACTAAACATAATTTTTGTGAAATCAAATTTATAGAGGATCCCGTGTTCCTTATGTATAGTAATTGGATTCTCTATGCCAGCAAGATGTCTTATATCCTCTGGTTGCCTAAATTTGCCTGAAATTTTACCGAGGTTTATGTAAACTGATCTGATTTTGGGAAACATTTTTAAGCATGTATCAGCAATTAACTCTTTTCGATTTAATAGATCATTTTTTAACTTAAGAATCATCACATCTCCAATCGTCTGAAATCCCCTTGGTAATAACGACAATTCCTCCTCGGTGAGGTTTTCTTTTAATCTTTCTTTTAATTGGTTTTTAAAACCCATCTCTGTTCTAATACCATGAACAAATTCTTATATAATCTTTCATGAAACAAAGATATACTTTAATTAATCAAAAAATATTAAATCTTAAGAGAAATGTCAAATAAAAGTTTAACTGATCCTGAATTTATAGTAGATGAGTCGAAAGTATGGTTCACAGAAGGCTACTGGCCTGAAGGTGTACCAAAACAATTAAAAGATGTTGAAGGAGTCAAAATAACTGCACTTTACGATGCGTTCATGGACGCTGCTGATCGCTATGATCTTTGGGAGAAAGATATTTGTATATTTGTATATGGACCTTACATGGAGCGTGTAAAACTAAAAACTTTGGTCAAATATGCTAAGAGATTTGGCACCTTCCTTCGCGAAGAGTTAGGGATTCAAAAAGGTGATGTAGTTAGCATAGATTTGCCAAATTCCATTAATTTTGTCGTAGCGTATATGGGATGTCAATATATTGGAGCAATCGCGCAAGGGATTAATCCAACCTATCGTCCAATGGAATTGTTGCATTCACTAACCATGACAAAAGCAAAAGTATTTGTTATGATGGATATGCTTTACATTGCGGGCCCAAATACAATTCTCCCAAAAACCGATGTAAAATTCGTAATTCCTACGAATTTTGTTGATTTTTTGACGGCGGACGCTCAAATAATCGAACAATTAGGGATTCCAAACGCAAAAGACAAAATCCCAGCTGAAACAGAGGATTACAAAGTTTATTGGATGAAAGAAGCGATCGATCGAACAGAACCACAAGAAATCACGGTTGACATAGATCCTTGGACCGATCCTGCGGTTTATTTAATGACAGGAGGAACAACAGGGTTACCAAAAGTGGCGATGTTAAGTCACGCAAATTTATGCGCCAACCAATATATGATGCAAGATTGGGTAAATTTAACGCCTGGTATGATAACAATAGGAAGCATTCCGTTCTTCCATAGTTTTGGGATGACATGTGTAATGAATGGAGCGTTAATGTTAGGGATGGTCATGCTTCTCTTTCCTAAACCACCAACTGACGAAGATTTATGTGAAACTATAAACAAACTTGACGCTCCTGAGGGAATAATTTATACAGGAGTAGAGATGTTGTTTAAAAGATTGACAGACTTCGTTCACGAAATGGGAATCGACAAATACAAGGAAAAATACGACTTTTGGAAAAAAATGAAATACGCAACTCAAGGTGCCGGACCATTACACGATCAAATTCGCCAAGAGTTCGAAGAAATCTTCTGTCCTATCCGCGTAGGTTATGGGTTAACAGAAACCTCTCCAGTAACTAGTATTGCTCCATTCTGGGGTCCTAATAAGGTGGGAAAGCTTGGATTACCGATTCCTAGCGTAGATTGGGCAATATTCCCAGCCGATAACTTTGAAACTGGTCCAATTTGTGACGGTACAAAAGAAAGGGGTGGTTTTGGAGTTGAAAACACCGGAGAAATTTGCGTTGCAGGACCACATATTATGCTGGGATATTTAGGGAATCAAAAAGAGCAAGAAGACAATCTTAAATATTGGGGTGGGAAGAGATGGCTTTTAACTGGAGATATTGGCTTTATGGATGAACATGGCTTCTGTGAGATTAGAGATCGTAAGAAGAGCTTGATTAAAGTCTCTGGGCATTCGGTTTTTCCAAAAGAAGTCGAAGAATTAATGGCTCACCACGAAATGATTGACGAAGTGGCAGTTGCAGGTTTACCTGATGAACATTACGGCGAAGCCGTTAAAGCATGGGTCACATTGAAGAAAGGTTTCAAAGCCGATAAAGATATAACTAGCGATGCCTTAAAAAGCTGGTGCTTGGAAAACATGGCGAAATGGAAATCACCAAGCTACATTGAATTTGTCAGGAAACTCCCTGTTAGTATGACGGGAAAGGTACAACGACGAGAGCTACAAGAAAAAGACCTAGATAAATTAGAAAAAGGTAAAGGTATTAAAGGTTAACCAACTTACTCTTTTTTTTCTATAACTCTTTAAAATTAATAACTATTCTTTTTTCGTCTGATAAACCCATTTCTATTCTTTTTTATTTTTTTTGCATTATTTTTCAGATATGGCTTCACATTATAGAGTAAATTATGATACGTAAATCACTAATATAAACCTTTATTTGCACTTTTAGCAATATTATCATTTATGTTAGTTCAAAAGAAATATATACTTTCAATAGATCACGGTACTTCAGGAGGAAAGGTAGCTATTATCTCAACGCATGGAGATGTAATGGAATGGGCGTTCGAGGAGGTGCCAATTCATGTGTTTAAGGGAGGAGGTGCGGAACAGGACCCACAAGATTGGTGGAACGCAATTAAAACAGCCGCAAAGAAAGTTATTGACACTAATTGTGTTCCTGTCGACGATATAGTTGGAGTTTGCAACACAAGCCAATGGAGTGGAACAGTAGCTCTAGATAAAAACGGAGATCACTTAATGAACTCTATTATTTGGATGGATACAAGAGGGGCTAAGTACATGGAAAAAATTCACAAGTCCATATTTCAAGTATCTGGTTATTCTCTTAGAAAAATGTTGGCGTGGATAAAACGAACTGGAGGAGGACCAAGTTTATCAGGTAAGGATCCTATAGCTCATATACTTTGGCTCAAACACAATGAACCAGACATTTACAATAAGACTTACATGTTTTTAGAACCGCAAGATTATGTTAATTTTAAACTAACGGGCAAGTTTGCTGCTTCTTACGCTTCAATTCATATGCACTGGCTCACAGATATAAGAGATATCAATAATATCACGTATTCTAATAAGCTTATTAAAATGCTAAAGCTTGATAAGTCAAAATTTCCAACTGACTTACGTTGGTCTACTCAAGTCTTAGGAAGTTTAAAAAAGGAAGTCGCTGATGAATTAGGACTTAATAAAGAAACTCAAGTTGTTATGGGTGCTCCTGATTTGTACGGAGCCACGATCGGTTCTGGAGCGGTAAAAGATTACGAAGCTCACATATGTATTGGTACTAGCGATTGGCTACTTTGTCATGTACCCTTCAAAAAGACCGACATATTTCATAATATGGCAAGTATACCTGCAGCTTTCCCTGGTAAATACATGCTTGTAAACGAACAAGAAATTGCTGGTGGTTCTTTAACATTTTTACGGGATAATATACTTTACCATAAGGATGAATTATTAATGGAAGAAGCAGTTCCAGATGTATATAAAATATTTGATAAAATCGTAGAAAACACTCCTGCGGGTTCAAATAATTTAATTTTCGCTCCTTGGTTAATAGGAGAAAGATCACCTGTAGATGACCATAGTATTCGGGGAGGGTTATTCAATCTTTCTTTAGAAATGTCGAGGAAGCACATCATTCGGGCTATTTTTGAAGGGGTAGCATATAATGTTAATTGGCTATTCATATTTGTCGAGAAATTTATTGAAAAAGCAGTCAGAAAAGAAAATCCTTCTTTACCAAAAGCCGCTCCCATTATACCAGAATTAAGTATCATTGGAGGAGGTGCTCGAAGCGATGTTTGGTGTCAAATTTTTGCTGATGTACTAAACCGGAAAATTAAAAGAGTTAAGGACCCAATTCAAGCTAATGCAAGGGGTGCTGCTTTTATGGCAGCCGTGGGTTTGGGCTATATCGAATGGGAACACATTGGAAAGCATACTAAAATAGATAGAGAATTTCTACCGAATCCAGATAATCGCGCTTTATACAACAAGCTATTTTCCCAGTATGTTAACATATATAAATCTACTCAAAAGATTTGTAAAGTACTAAACGATTAACTCGTTCCAATAAATAAATTAATTTTAAAACATTTTCTTTTTTTAACATTACAAATTTATCAAGTGATAAAATTGGATTATGAAGAAAAAGTCGCTAAGATTAAAAATATCGTAGATTCCCCCATGAAAGAATTTAAACCAGAGGAATTGCGCGGTATTATCGAGCGATACGAAAAAAATCACTCTAAATCGAAAGAAGCGTACGAACGAGCCAGAAAAATCATCCCAGGTGGAGTTGAACATAACCTCGCCTTTAATTTTCCGTTTCCTTTGACGAGTAAAAAAGTATACGATTGCTATATGGAAACAGTAGACAATGTAGTTCTAACTGATTATCTAATGTGTGGTGGACCTATACTTTTAGGTCATAATTACAAGTCATTGACGGAAAAAATCTTAGAGGTAATTCAAAACTATGGATCGTGTACTGGAATTACCAGTGAATACGAGTATTTGGCAGCGGAACAGTTGCAAAAACATTTTCCTTCCTGTGAAAAGGTACGATGGCTACAAAGTGGAACTGAAGCAGATATGTTAGCAATAAGAATTGCTAGGGTTTATACTGGAAATAAACATGTAATTAAGGTGGGAGGAAGTTATCACGGATGGTCAGATCAACTTGTATACGATTTGCACATACCAGGGACTAAGCGGATGGAGTCACATGGGATCCCACGTGAAATTTTCAAGTACATCGATTCGATTCCGCCCAACGACATTGACGCGTTAAGGCAAATGTTTAAAGAGAAGAGGAAAGTAGCGGCGGTTATCGTTGAGCCCATGGGCGGTGAGTCTGGAGCTATACCAGTAAAACCTGGTTTCAACAAAGAAGTAGAAGAATTATGCCACCAAAACGGAGCTCTTCTCATTTCAGACGAGGTAGTGGCAGCATTTAGGTTAGAAATGGGTGGAGGTCAACGATATTTCGGATATGAACCCGATCTATCGGTTTTTGGAAAAATCGTTGGACATGGGTATCCTTCAGCAGCAACTATAGGTGGAAAAGAGGAGATAATGGCAACGGTGGCAGCAGGAGTTGGTGGTGGGGCAAAGCGGGCGTATTGTGGAGGTACATTGGCAGCAAATCCTCTTACCTGTGCTGCAGCGTATTGGGCTATAAAGTTCGTCGAAGAAACAAATGCTACGGAGATCGCTACTAAAGCTGCTATACGCCTAAGTAAAGGATTTAACGAAGTTTTTCAGCAACATGAATTGCCCTGGTTTTCCTACAACTACGGGGGAGCCGTACACTTCCACACATCATGCGTATTTGGTATAGATATCACCGATCCTAAGCAAGCGCCTCAGATCAAGGAACGGAAAGAATTTATGGAGCACATGGGAGCTGCGTTAGTCGATCAAGAAATAATCTCGGTGGCAGGTAGCCGATTCTATACATGTATTCAACATACTGACGAGATAGTCGATAATACTATACAAAAAATAGAACAAATTTGTAAAATGGTTGAATAACTTACATCTTTTTTTTTACTCTGATTACTAACTAGTTTATAAAAAATAAAAAGGAAAATGGTTAAATTACTAAACTATTGTCCGAATCCTAGTTCCTTGAGTTTTTCCCTATTCTTAGCAATTCTATCAGGAGTGAGGTTGTAGTACTTCCAAAATAGAAGCATAGTCACGAACATCAATATTGCGGGTACAATAGCCACATGTATCCGTATGCCAAACAAGGCGAGAGGAGTTTGGGTGGGGGAACCTTCTTCAAATCCCGTGAAAATATGCGATAGAGCAATAGTGACTGCGATAAATGTTTGCCCAAATTTGATGAAGAATGCTTGAAATCCATAATACTTCGCCTGTTGGAGCTTTCCAGTGCGTGCAGCGATATCATCTAATACATCTCCCATCATAGGAGGATCAATGAACCAATTAGCACCGATTGCTACTCCAAAGAAAATCAAGCCGACGATCCATCCGATTAAATCATTTAAGAAAATCAAAGGAATAAACGCAACACCTAACAGACCACATGCAATTACTCCAATTTTCTTGTTGTCGTTAACCCTTTGTGACAATAAATTCCAAACAGGTACCGAGAATAATGCACCTAATAACATAGCTCCCAACAGAAAAGTTAAAGCAGAATTGGGCATATTTAAAATATAGGTAGTTACATAAAAGCCACTTGTTTGGATCATGACTCCACCAACTTGGTATCCGAAAAAGTGAATTACTTTTATCATAAATGTTCTATCTTTAACAATCTCTGCACTTGAACGGAGGAATGGTTCGATCTCTTCTACCTCCCCCGCTTCTTTCCTTTTTGCGTAATGTTGTTTGACGCGTTTATCTTCGTAAACACCTGGTAGAATAAGAAGGAAGATAAAAATACCAATTCCAACAGTCACAAAAGATGCTACTTGATATGTTTGTGGTACATTATTATCAAGAAATAAGGGAGGAATTATTGCCGCAAGAACCAATCCAAGAATCCCTAGGAGAGTTCCAAATGTTTGAGCGGTTCTTCTTTCATTAATACCTCTGAATTTAATCGGATACATGGAAACGACATTTGTGTCGTATAATGTCAAAAAAGTATCGTATAAACACAAAGTTACTACATACCATGTAAATATAAGCCACTGGTTTTGTTCCACTAAAGCTGGAGTCCCGTACCAATTGGATGGAACGAAATATATCATCATATATGAAATAAGCCAAGGAATAACTCCGATTACAATCCAAGGAAATCGCTTAAAACCCTTTTTTTCCCAAGGCATCTTAACCTTTTCCATTAACCAACCCGTAAGCGGATCGTTAATTGCGTTCCAAATTGAATAGATTACGAAAGCCCACATAGCTAACCATGAAGACAATCCAATTACAGTTTCGTAAAAGAAAAACACCGAAAATCCAAACGCTGCGCTAACCCATTGTCCGAAAAGTTCTCTTGAACCATAACTAGCCATAATCCATTTCGAACGGGGTTTCACATCTACTTCAATGCCAGCATCTTCCATTTGTAATCCCTTTTGATTAATTATTATGTGTAATTCAAAGTATCAAAAAATTGATATAAATTGTAATAGAGAGGTAGATATACTTAAAAGTTTCTTTTTTCGAAAAATTACCTTCCTGTGCTAAACTCCTAATTTAAATTAGATAAATTCAAAATGCCAAAAAGTGCAGAATTAAAATAGGAAAAAACTAAATCGATGTAGTATTTTTAGCCTTGAAAATCGTTATATTCGAGCCACATCCTGACGATCTCCTAATGGGAGCTGGTCAAATTATTTTTGATTGGATTGAACAAGGACACGACATTCATGTAGTAACGGTTACTGACGGTTGAGCGTGTTACAAAAAAGCGAAAGGAGAAGAAGCTAAAGAGTTATCGGTGATTTCGGAGGAAAAAATTGCGAGAGAAAGATTGGATGATGCTAAAAAAACCATAGAATTTCTGGGCTTTCCAGAAGGAAACTTACACCTCCTACGATTTCCTGACGCAGAAGCTCAAAACTTTGTGAATGAAGGGATAAGCAAAGTTAAACAAATTATAATGGACGCGGATAGATTATTAATCCCAAGCGATAATAACCTGCACAAAGACCATCAAGTAACCTACGATATTGCAATTGGGGCCGCAAAACAGTTAAATTTAAGCACAATTGAATACTGGGTATATTTTGGTCCCCAATATGGAAGATTCAACAAGGATTCAGGATATAAACAGATCACAGTCGACATTTCTGAAGAACTACGCAAAAAACTGACAGAATGGCTTCAAATTTATCAATCCCAAAAGCGAACAAAAAACAAATGGAAACTTTATACCCGCTATTTAAAGTCGACAAAGAAATTTAAATATGCAATCTTCAAATTTAACGATATTGGTAAATACCACAATTTTTAATCATATTTTAGCTTTTTCATAAATATTTATACAAGATCTCATTTTAATAGATCAATGATTGATAGAGCTCTTCTTTCCAACGCCGTAGAAATCGTTAGAGATTCAAAGTATATAGTTGTGTTTACGGGTGCGGGTATTTCAACTGAATCGGGAATTGATGATTTCCGATCTGAACACGGATTATGGAGCAAGTTTGACCCTAATATTTACGCTAGCTATCATTACTTCATTCAAGATCCCTCTCTTTTTTGGAAAATGCATAATTCTTTGACTGGTACAGTTGCTAACGCTCAACCAAACCTTGCTCATATCGCAATTGCTGATCTCGAAAAAATGGGGAAAGTTAAAGCCGTTATTACTCAAAATGTCGATATGTTACACCAAAAAGCGGGCTCTGGCTCTAAGGGAGCAAGAATATATCAACTTCACGGTGATTACGGAACGCTAAAGTGCATTAGGTGCAATAAACAAATGAAATACGATGAAGTTGATACGGTTTCAATGGCGTATCCCGTTTGCGAATGCGGGGGTTACATCAAACCTAATGTGGTACTTTTTGGAGAACCTCTCCCGAACGGTATTATTCAAGGAGCGATAAGCGAGTGCTACATAGCAGATTGTTTGTTAATGGTTGGTTCGTCTTTAACTGTGTCCCCGGCTAATTTAGTTCCCAGCATTGCCAAACAAAACGGTGCAAAGGTTATATTCGTCAATCGGGATAATACAATGATGGACGAATTAGCAGATATATTTCTTAAAGGTAGCGCAGGAGAGATTCTTTCGGAATTGGTTGCTAATTTGGAAAAAACTGAGAATTAATACTAAATTAACTTGGCAGGTAAAACTTACAAAGTCTACATTGAAACGCGTGCATACGCCTTTCGGGGCTTATAATTATGTACTTTTTGTCCATTGAACCCCCACATTTAGGGCAACTTTTAAAAAAGTTCTCTTTTATGCTATCAAGAACTTTAGTCAACCCTTCTTCGAGTTTTATGATTTTTTGCGCGTTTTTTATTATGCTTTTTGCGGAGTTAATCCCTATTCCCTTTACAAAGGCGAGTTCTTCGGGTTTTGAGCTAGCTAATTGTTCTATCGAATTCACACCCGCTTTACTGAGTTTTTCAGCCGCTGCTGGCCCGATACCTCTAACTCTAATTAGTTCGTCAGCCATTGTTTTTAAAAAAATATTTAATTCTCTGTTGATTGTATTGAGTTAGGAATAGAATGGATAAACCCATAGATAGATCGAAGCTTATTATTCTTATTTAAATAATGTACTTCTTTAAAAATAAAATTTAAGGAAATAAAAAAATAGAATTTTTATCTTGCTATTTGTCTACCTACTCCGTAATAGATTAAAATTGGCCCTGCGATCACTAAAATGAAAGCTAACACGCTCCATATCGTTCGGATGGTTTGAATATTTAGCGTATTCGAGAGGAGCGTCCCGATTAAAAATGTGTAAATACAAACCGATCCAACGATAAAGTACTGCCACTTCTTCTTGAGTATGAGATCTTCAAACTTACGATAAATCATACGAGCGTAATATAATGATGGAGCAATTGCACCTAATACAACTACAATAAGGCAATAAAGAAAGTATAGCCACGACCATACAGGTTTCCATCCCGTTCCAGAATCAATTGTTATACCTTTAAGAGGAGGAACAATATAAAAAATAATCATAAAAAACAGAGCAACGCCATATATTACCATTATTATCAGCTGCTTCTGAGTGTTAATAACTTTCTCGCTTTTCAGTAAAATCAAGTTAAATATTAACAAGAAAATTCCTGAAAATAGAAATGATCCTATTGTAAGAAAGTATAACACTAAAACAATATTGACATTTGTTATAGGCGCGTAAATAAAATTTAGAACTAATCCTATTACATTACAGATATAAAATCCTGTGAAAATAAGGTTAAGTCGCTTCGTATCTCGTTTCAAAATTCTGTAGACTATGAACAAAAAGAAAGGAACAAGGGAACCTTGAAGTATATATATCTGGATAAATCTCGTAGCATCCATTTGAAAGAGCATATTTTTTCGTCTCCTTGTTGAGAACCCATTATAAAGATAATTAATTATATTGTGGATTTGTTATTTTTATTTTTTTTGTTATTTTCCTTGTAGTTTAATTATTTCCTAGTATTTATTGAATTGGATTTGATAATGTTTCCGAAAAATGTGTCATTTTTTATTTAGGAATCGAATAATTACTATCTTAATTTTTAAAACAAAATGATTTAATAAAACTAATTAATATAACTAATTAATAATCCTAATAAATTAAGTAATAATGACTGAAACTACTCATAATGACGCTGAGGAAAATAACTCAGAAGAAATCTCAAAAGAGTTAGTTGAACGGGTAAAAATTTCAGCTAACTACTGTTATAACTGTAACAAATGTGTAAATGTGTGTCCACTATCTCATTTAGGAGTCTTTTCACCGAGGAATTTAATAGCCGACCTCACCTATTTGCCCATTGAAGAAGTTATAGAGCGTAACGATATATGGCAATGCTTAACTTGCGGTCAATGTACTGTCTATTGTCCTATGACTCAGGAAACTCAAGGAGTAAAAATACCCGAACTTATCCTCGAGTTACGCAAATTGTTCAAAGATCATGGCACAGAAATAGATAAACTGCAACAATGCGAGACGCACGATGGAGTGTTCCCTATTATATCTAAACTTATGATAGAAAACCCGAAACCCCCTAATAAATTAGAGTTCGTCGATAATTACCATTTAAAAACTAGAACAAGCGGCGAAATTGCATACTTTGTTGGTTGTGTCCCGTTAATGGAAGACATTATTTATAATTTCGACAATCGTTATATTAATTCTCCGGTTTCGATAATTTCTCTGCTAAACGAAGCTGGAATAGCTCCAGTGGTGCTCAATGAGAAGTGTTGTGGCCACGATACTTTATGGGGAGAAGGAAATGTTGAGACTTTTAAAAAGCTCGCAGAATATAATGTAGAGCTCTACAAAAAAGCAGGCGTCAAAAAAGTTATTGTAGGATGTGCTGAAGGGTATCGTACTTGGAAAATCGATTATCCTAACTATGTAGAAAATTTTGATTTTAAGGTGTGTCATTTCTCAGAATTTGTTTTACAAAATAAGTTATTAGATAATCTAAGGTTTCCCGACGATAACGAAGTGAAAGTGACTTACCACGATGCGTGCCGTATAGGTAGATTAGGAGGAAAACTCTATAATGCGCCAAGAGAACTATTACGTAAAATTCCCGGAGTGAAGTTAATTGAAATGGAAAATATAAGGGATGACGCTTCTTGTTGTGGAGTTTCAGCGTTTAAAGGGTGTAACGAATATACTCGCGTTCTTAGAGGGAATAGAATAGAAGAGGCAATACGAACTGGAGCAGAGTATTTAGTTGTACCGTGTCCAAAATGTCTTACTCACTTTAATTGTTATATAAACGAACCCACACTCAAACTAAATGAGGATGGACCTACCGCTCAGATTAAAGTTATTGACTTAGCCACTTTTCTCGGTTTGAAATTATATCTCATTTAGCTTTAATTTCCATTAAACTAGGAAGAGTGGAAGCAAAAAATAAAATATAAAAGGAGTATAATAAAAAATTAATAAAATTACTAAGGTCGCGATGGTTAAGAGTATTAGCAAGTTATTTTAAGTTTTAAACCAGAACTTATTTCTCACGCCATTCTGCTCCACAAGCACCGCACTTGTACTTGTGGCCGTACATCTTTGGATAGTCGTTAATTACGATGGTTTTATCGATACTCTCGTGTATCATATTAGCTCTATCGGTGCCACACTTAGGACAAATCCGACGCCCTTCGTGTTTCTCGATAGTAAGAATATTATCGCTGGATTCTTCTCCCATTTTTAAATATCAACTCTTTATTTTTTTAGGATTCGATAATGTTTTTTTTTCTAATTAATGTTAAATATAGAACTCTACATATTGTTATTATTTCATTTATATTAAATCCTTTTTCTTAGTCGATGATCAGTAAGTTACGATTATTAAATTACAACAATTTATACTAGGGAGAATTTCGTTTTAAGACTTCATTTCCGTACGCTTTAGCGAATTCGTAAAGTTCTGGACTGGAAAACTTAAATTTAAAGCTATAATCGTTTGCTATCGCTTCGAAAATCTGAGATATATCAGGATCGATATCTTTGATTAGATAACAATAAAGAAGATCAAGTTCCCTAGCAATTCGTACTAAATTAGCTTGGAGTGTTTGGAGGATGGTGTTGTTTATTATTTCATATTTCTCACCAGGAAGTATTCCTACTAATGCTGAAATTCCATCAAAATAAAACTGTTTTTTGAAATCATTAAACAAGTCCTTATTTACCACACTACTATTCACCGTTTCGGTTGCGTTTACTACAAGTAGCACGACATCTAATGATTCAATTTCGTAAACTTTTTCTAGAATATCCTCAAAATTTAGGGACGAGAATACTTTTAGCTTAAAGGGAATTTCGTCTAAAAGGAGGAAAAATTCCCCGTGACGAAAATCTTCCGTAATAGAATCTGAACTTAGACTTTTTTGCTTTAAGTAATTAAGAATTATCTCCTTATGGGAGATCTTTGCTCCGATTATTCCTATTTTTAAGCTAAAGCTTACTTTTTTCATCCCGCTAAGAATTTAGTTAATACGCTTAAATTTTAGTTTAAACCATAATATCAATTTAAGCCTTAATACTTATATTATTTACTTTAAAATAATTATCTAATTAATAATTACATCGTTAACTTATCCTCGCTTATGAAAACAAAATCTAAGTCAATTCAATATCTACTACTTTTAGTTATGATTACGATCTGGTCGTTTTCATTTGTTTTTGTAGATATTGCCACCAAAGATTTCATCGACCCATTACCGTTAGCTTTTTATAGATTTATCGTCTCGTCCATATCCTTTATCGTTTTAGATTTTTATAGTTTAATTTGCTCAAGGAATAATGTGAGTAGTAAAAAAGTTGAAAGCAATGAAACGCATAGTACATTAAACAAAAGCGATTGGTTCCTATTGTTCATTTCGAGTTTTACTGGAGTTTCCATGTTTTTTTACATCCAATACACATCGATTCAATTAATAGGACCTTCGCTCCCAGCATTATTAGTGTGTTTGTTAGCTCCAATACTTATAACCGTCTTTTCACTTTTGTTCTTTAACGAAAAATTAACAAAATTGAAGATTTTTGGTTTTACATTAGCATCAGTCGGAGCTTTTCTTCTAATTACTGGAGGTGATATTAGCAATTTACTTCCCAGTTCCCCTAATTTTATAGGATATATACTTGCTTTAACAACTCCTATTCTCTGGGCTGTATTTTCAATTGCATCCAAACAATTAACAAAAAAGATCTCATATTATACCCTTCTAAAGATAATTTCTTATTTAGGAGCGATAGAATTGTTAATATTTTTGATTGCCACGTTTCAAATAGAAAATTTTTTCCTAAATTTGCTTAATCCAATTGTTCTTATAACTGCTTTATACCTTGGGTTAGGTTGTTATGTAATAGGATATTATATATGGCATAAGTCCCAAAGAGAACTGGAATCAAGTAAAGCTGCTTCGTTTCTTTACATAGAGCCTTTTCTCACCTTATTGCTATCTTTTATCTTTCAAAGAAACGAAATTATCGTAGCAATGAATATAATTGGAGGAATAATAGTAGTACTTGCAGTAATATTAATTAATTACGAATAAATATTATATTTCGATCTTGACTATTTAGGTATGACTAAATTATGCCTAAAGAAAGTAAAGATCCAAATCCTTTGTTAAAATTTGTCTTAATATATATCATTATAGCTTTAGCTCTCTTTATTCCTGCAGGTACAATCTTCTGGCTTCAAGGATGGATTTATATTGTCATAGCGATTGGTTTCTCTTGCTCTTATCTTATCTACCTAAAAAAACAAGACCCCTCATTGTTAAAAGCGAGAACTAAGTCTAAACCAACCGAGAGTTGGGACAAAATAGTAACTACCTTAGCAAGTATATGTATGATTGCATTATATATTATTCCCGGATTGGATGCAGTTAGATTTAGATGGTCCAACATTCCCCTCGTAATAAATATAATAGGTTATATTGGTATGATGATCGCTTTATTCTTATTTTTCCTAGTAAGCAGAGAAAATACTTTTCTTTCTACAATTGTAGAGGTTCAAAAAGAACGCGATCACAGAGTCATTACCACTGGCCCATATAGATTAGTTCGCCATCCTATGTATTTAGCGGTTATAATTTTATATATTTGCCATTGTTTTGCTCTTGGTTCCTTTTTAGCTTTGATACCTTGTAGTGGACTCGTAATCGCAATTACGGTTCGAACGTATTTTGAAGATAGAATGCTCCATCAACAACTTGAGGGTTATAGTGAATACGCTCAAATAACGCGATATCGGTTACTCCCAGGGATTTGGTAATAATAATAGATTTAAAAAAATAACAATACGCTACTAGGCAGCTGGCAATACGATAACAAATTTGCTTCCTTTCCTATAATCGCCTGGTATTTTATCTTCCACCCAAATTTTCCCATGGTAGCTTTCAATAATATTTTTCACCAAAGTCAATCCTATCCCCATCCCTTTAGTTTTCTTTTGGTCTAGATAACCTTTCTTGAAAATTAGTTCCTTTTTATCGTTTTTTATTCCAATTCCATTATCGAAGAACTCTAACCTTACATTATCACCAATGCTAGAAGTTTCTCTAAAAGCATTTACTTTTATCTCAACAACCTGGTTTTCATTGTACCTTACTGCGTTATTAAGAATATTATCGAATACATCAATTAAGAATTCGTTTGCGAGCGCTTCAAATAACTTAATATCTTTTTGAACGGAAAATATAATTATTCTTGAGCGATGTTTAGCCTTAATTGAGTCTATTGCTTTATCTAAAACTTCGTAAATATTAATCCTGAATGGTTTAGGTTGTAAGTTATCTAGTTTGGAGAGTTTTCTTATGTTTGAGATGAGACACTTGCCTTTATCAAGCTCTTCAATAATGATAGAGTAAGTATCATCAGCTTTTTCCTTATTAATTTCCCGGTGGAGATACATATAGCATAGATCTATACTCCCCTTTAAATTTGAGAGGATGTTGTTCATATCGTGGGTAAACAAATCTCTATAGAAATCCGCTTGAAAATAAGCTTCGCGATATTTTTTGAATAGTTCCTTTTCTTCGGTTATATCTCTTGAAATACCTATAATGCAATCCTTGTTATTTTTTAATATGAATTTTCCTCGTGAAAGAAGTTGTCTTACTGTCTTATCTTTTCTTATCACTCGGAGTTCTAAGGAAAATCCTTCTCCTTTTTTAATCCCTTTAAAAGTTTCTTTTAAAGGTTCTATATCGTCTGGATGAATAAATTCAAAAATACACTTATCAATTACCTCTTCTTGGGTAAAACCAAACACTTCAATAACATTTGGACTAATATATTTAATGCGATTGTTTTCATCAATTTCCGTTATGACATCCAAGATGTTGTTAATAATGTGTTCATAATTTTCCTTGGTGTTTCTTAGTTCCTGCTCAATATTTTTTCTTTGAGTTATATCTCTTATTATGGCAATCACGCAATTTTTTCCCATAACCTGCGTAGACCTAAGATTAAATTCTACCCAGAAAAACCTCCCATCTTTCATTTTTGCTTCCCATTCAAATATCTGAGGTCCTTCTGTAAAAGTTTTTCTAAAAATCCTCCGCATTTCGTCTAATTTATTCAGAATGATGTTTTCTCCAATGAAATCTATAGAAAAATTGAGCACTTCTTCCCTTGAATATCCGAACATTTCACTGAGTTTAACGTTAAAATCGACGATTTTGTGATTTTCAATATCGTGGATAATAATAGCATCATTTGCCGAGTTAAATATTTCTCGAAATTTCCCCTCAGAGTCAATTATTTTTTGCGTAGTTATCTTTGTCTCCGTCACATCTTGGATTATGTGTTGGTACACTTTTCCCTCATCAGTATGCACGATTGAAGAAACAACATTTAGCCACATCTTTATTCCATCAAATCGATTAATATAAAATTCGATGGGTTGAGGAATTATTCCTCTAGATAATTGATTTAAATGATCGAGGAACTTTTCAATTGTATTTTCATCAATTGGTAACAAATTAACTTTATGTTCTAATAAAAATTCCCTGTAGAGCTCTATGATTTGTATTGGGTTTTTGCCTATAATGTCTGTTTTATCGAATATCGTAAAAAGTTGATTTGCGGTAGAATTGCAGTTAATAATCGTTCCATCTTCTGTAGTCAACCAAATGGAAAAGGGAGAGCTTTCAAAAAGGTGTCGATACCTCTGCTCAGACTCTTGTAATTGATTTGTCCGCTCGAAAACCTTTTTCTCCAATTCTGAGTTTAATTCAATAAGCTCTTTTTCGATGGACTTCTGTTTGGTTAAATCTATAGTTGTCGCAATTATGGCTGGCTTTCCTCTATACGAAATACGCTTTGAAATTATTTCTAAATATTTCACTGCACCTGATCTTGTTATAAATCTAGCATTATATCTACTTAATTTGATGCGATGAGAATCTATTTTCTCTTTTATCTTTTCCAAGACTAACTGACGATCGTCCGAGTGGATTCTCTCCATAAATTTGTTGATTGGCAAATTTACGATTTCATCCAGTCTGTATTCAAACAATTCAGTTAACGCTTTATTAGCGTACTTTATAAGTCCATCTTGATAAATAATGATGCCCATGAGTGATTGTTCGGCGATATTTCTGAATTTTTCTTCGGATTCTTTTAAATGTGTTTCGAATTGCTTACGTTCTGTTATGTCAAGGAAGATTCCTTGAATCTGGATAGCATTCCCAAAATTATCTTTTCTCATTAGGAAATGACAATCAACCCAAAAAACCTCGTTTGAATTCGATTTTATTCTGAATTCTTTTTTAAATTCGTCCTTCCCTTTAATAACCATGGATTCAATGCATTGTTTTAATTCCTTATGATCTTCTGGAGGTAATATACTTGAAAAGCTTAATCGCTGTGTGTGAAACAAATTTTGATTATAGCCGAATTTATCAATATTTTCTGTTATGAATTCTACGCTCCAATTCTCATCGAAATTAAATAAAATAACAACTGCAGGGCTTTGATTCACTATTAATTCTAACCCTTTTAAGACTTCTGCTGTCTTCTTCAACGCTTCGTTAATTTCCACTCTATCAGAAATGTCAATATATGATCCCATCAAACATAGTGGGTTTCCCTCTTTATTCTTAAGCAAATTTGCTGCAAATTGAATGTAAACCGGAGAACCATCGTGTCTGACTGTGAGCACTTGACCCGACCAATGTTCTTTTTTTATTACTGCTTTTAGCACTGATTTTGCTTGACTTTTATCGTGCCAGAAAAGAAACATGGAGCGCCCTAATATGTCTCGATTATTGTCGCATCCCCATAATTTAACACCTGCATTATTAATATACGAGACATTTCCCTCGAAATCTGCTAACACAACTGCGTTAATAGAAGAATCAAGAGCGTTTTCTGTTATTACATATTCAAGCTCCTTTTTCCTTTGCTCCGTGATGTCTACCGTATTTACTAAAACATAGCAGGGAGGTATAAAATTATAGCGGGCATTTAATAGCCTTTTTTCCCCCATATCTTCGCAGCACCACTCTAACTCTCTCGAAATGCTAGTTTGGGCGTCTAAGCAAGCTTTAAGATCGTTTAAAATCGGTCTTCTGTTAGCAAGAAATTCAGAAGCTTTTGTCCCGAGGTAATTATACATCTTTCCTCCAATAATTGCGTCTGCAGCAATGTTATACCGTATTAAAACCAGATCGTCTCCCTCCTTTTTCCAAACATAGGATGGAATAGGAAAGGAGTTCAAGATTTCGTTAAAACTTACTTTTTCTAAGTTATGATTCTTTATATTACTCATATGTGTCGTACCGGACTTATTCTCTATATCAGTATTCTAATGGGGGGTTTCTCTACACAAGAGAGTTATTAACAGGATTACGCTTCATAACATTCTTATAATACAAAATTTGGCTTTTTGATGTGCATTTTCCTTCCAAAACGGTCTAGAATACAAGTTCTATAACTCATTTTGAGATAGTTATATTTATTTAGTTGGATCTAAATTTATAAATATAGGTTTATCTGAAAAATGTGATAAATATTGTAACGATGACAGAAAACTGTAGACAAATTTTGTGAATTTCCTAACGAAAACATTTATTCACATTAATCTAAATACTCTTCTTTACTTTAATAACAAACCAAAAGATTCAAATTTACCAATTTTTATATAATGTTAAAAAACCATATTTATGGAGTAAAATATAATTATTATGTCACGCCGTTATTATGCTAAAGGAAAAAAAACGCACGCAAAAGGAGAAAGCTTCGACCAAGACAATATAGGCGAAGAGAAGGAACGATATCTCATCAGCATCGACCTTATGAGCCTTAAAACGTTAAAAGATTATGATATTTTTGGGCGCGTAGGTGAGTTCTACTTTAAAGTTGACGGAGAGAAGACGTTCAAAGCACGTTTTCCCAACAAAGGAGTCATTAAACTACAGAGGAACCAAGCATTTACTTCTAAGGCAGATTTATCGCTGTGGACTCAATTTAAAACAATTCGTACAGGAGAAGATGCTACGGTTAAATTAAAAGTAATCTTAAGAGAGATGGACCATCTAAAAAAAGACACCACTGTTGCAGAGGAAGAATATATTATCAGTCTCCCTCAAAAAACTGATTACATCATATTACAGGACGATAAAGAAAAAACTAAAGCCAAACTAAGAATTCAAGCGACAAAAACCAGATATTAAGTCGCTTGAAGAAATAAATAATTAAATTATTCTTTTTTTACCTTTTCTGCTTTTTCAGTAGATACTTTTCCAGTATCAAAAAGGAAGTCTAAGTTAATCTTGTCTATTAGTTTAAGACTTAAATCGAAAAAATTCTTCATCGAATCGAAGAATATATCCGTGACTTTTGAATCAATATTAAATTCTGGAAAATTCTTTTTTAGCTCCGAAAAATCTACTTTTTCAGTTATCTTTTCCTTAATCGCTTCCTTAATTTTAGGGATTTCTATATCCACTGGGTCTAGATTTTGTTCTGCGTTATTTTCCATATTATATTACCTCTTGTCTAAAATTCTTCCTCCTCTTCTTCTTCAGAACTTGCCCTTAGTGTCTCAACAATCTTTATTATATCTTCAGCTAACTCGTATCTCTGGTTTCTGTACTTATCTCGATTAAGCTTCTTTTCGATGTGTAAAGGAGTTCCCACTTTCATTTTAAACCCGCTACTAGTTTTAATGATGTTAAATAGCATAGTTCTATAGTTCGAAATCGCTACGGGGATAATAGGTGCGTCAGCTGCTATGGCAAATTTAATAATCGCCGCCATGGATTTTACCTGAATGTCGAAATCTCTTTTAGATTCAGGAGTCATTGCGACTAATTCTTTTTTCTTGTTAAGTATCTCAAACACTTTATCAATCGGTTCTGTATCCTCCTTACTCGTAGTCCCCCTTATCATTCCCAAGGATTTCAATAGAGGTCCTGCTACCGCGTGTTTCATGAGCTTAGGGTCTACCATGAAGTGAATTTTTCTTCCCGATAACTGGGCGATAATTACCATATCGCGCAATATGTTGTCAGTGACCGTCGTTATTATTGCTTTACCAATCATCGGTATGTTCTCTTCTCCCTCAATTTTTAGGTTGGTGAACGCTTTTAAGCCCAGCCATCCTAACCCCCTAACGGTACCATATAGAAAATCTAAAGCCACTTTCCTATAATCTAATTTGTCTTTTTCCTTTTCTTCCGTTACTGTTACACTTTCCACCATTTTCTTCACTCTTTTTTCCTAATTATATTTTGTAAACGAAATCATTTACTTCCTCCATTCGTTTTTCGTAATATTCCTTTAAATCCTTTTCTGAAACGAATGTAGGAATTACTTTTTCCGTAAACAGATCTAATATCGTTTTTAATTTAACTTTGTGTTGAACGGTTTCAAATAGCTCTTTTCCAAGGTTTCCTATCCGTTCCAAATACTTTTTGAAAGTTTCTGCCAAGTCGTTCTCCTTGGGAAATTTGCGTATCGAATATTTTGTTTAATAAAAATAACTTCTCTTAAAAAGATGCTCACTCAAAACAAAGTATTAACGGTATTAAAATTGAGAAATCAATGTGATTAATTATTATGGTTTGTGTCTAATTCTTGACTCTCTAAAGAAATTATTTCCTCTGGGGTTTGAAATCAAATCCACACCACTTAAATTTTCACAGATAATAATGGATAATTAGCAATCTCTAACAAAAAAGTAAAAATATTTATAATCAGCTTTCAAAATATGACTTATAATCCGTTCTTGGTCTTCTCTTTAAAATTTGTAGAATTAGACTGACAATTAAAAAAATTGTATTTATTTATTTTTGAGAATGTGGAAGGTGATTAGTACATGAGTAATGAAAGAAAAGTCATTAAAGAAATAGAAGAAGTATGCGGACAAACCCTCCGGAGATTGAACATGCAGTCATATGATCAAATGGACAACGTCTATAATTATGATAAAGAGGATAAGATAATAATGCTTAGCTTGGACTTGACCACGCTTGACTTGGACGAAAAAAAATTGCAGAGGTTGGGAGAGTCCGTTAAGAAATTAAAACACATAGAAAGATTTCTCCTGAAATGCCCCAAGGACGATCTTCCCGAGTGGTTCAAGGATGTGGACTATGTTAAAGAGTTGCTCTTAAAAAATTGTTATTTGACGAGTCTTCCCGACGGAATTAAGGAATTCAAAAATCTCACCTATTTAAACTTGATAAACAACGAGTTAAGAAATTTGCCAGATTGGCTCCCCACTTTACCGGAATTGAAAGTGATCGAATTTGGTTTGAGAGATCCCAACATTGACCTGAATCAGGAAAATGTATCCATAATAGAAACCTTATTAAATAAAGGTGTAACCATTAAAAGCCCTATTATTAATCTACATGTTAAATTAGGCATCCCCTTGGACCAATTAAATATAATCCGGAACTTCAAGGATGGATATAATCTCGTGAGATTTGACACGATGAAATCAATTAAGGACCCGTACCATTATGATTATTGGGGAAACATCCATTTATGCGTATTTGAGGGAAAGATACGACAAATGGCTGCTTACAGTTACGGATTAAAAGAACTTCCCGAAGATTTTGGAAAATTAGATGGATTAATTTATCTAAAACTAAGTGATAACCAGATAGAATCATTACCCGAATCCTTCGGGGAATTAAAAGAACTTAAAGAGCTTGATTTATCCAACAATTCCCTCAAGAATTTGCCTGATTCTTTCGTGAATTTGACATCCATTATCAAGCTTAATCTATGCAATAATCAATTCGGAGAAATACCCACGGAGTTATGGGCTCTTAAGGAATTGACCGAATTAAATTTAGCTAACAATCCTTTAAGCACCCAAGAAAGTAACATTACACAGAAAGTTCCAGATCTAATTAGGAAGTATCTTAGAAAGAAAGCCACGATTAGAGTATTCATATCTCATGCAGTCATTGATTTTGAAGGCTATCGTATCAGAGAGCTTGTAGATTACTTGGGTAATCAAAAGGAAATTTCACAAGTATTCTTTTGTGAAGCAGACCTTGCCGGTAACATTGATGAGTGGATGTTAAAAACCGTGCAAAATTGCCAGTTGTTATTATTCGTTGCAACCAATAAATCTGTTTTCCACTCCCCAGATTGCGCTAATGAATTACAGTTAGCAAATAAATTCTCCATCCCCATAATTCCTCTTAAAGGTGAAGATGTGGAATGGTCGGATTTAACCGAAAAAAATCTTTCCCGCGAATTAGGACTTGAATTTGATAAGGGTGATTTTAACACTTTTTGCAACAATTTGTACAAGTACATTCTGAATTTTAAGCAGGAAATTGACTTGATGGACAGGGAGGCGCGACAACAGGGTGTAATGGACATCTATGAGAGATTTCGCCTGATGTTAGAAGATAAATTAGGAGCAATCCAGAAGGAAATGAAAGACTTGGTTGATAAGAATACCAAGACTATTTCGGCACTCGAAGAAAGAATTGCAAGCCTAGAAAAAAGAATTGCAAAATTATTAATCGCATGAAGGAAAAATAAAATTATCAAAATTCATAAAAATAGAAATGTGAATTTACTAATGGAACTGATGAAAAATCAAACCATGATTGACGTGTTAACAAAATTAAAAGGGAAATCCGTGGATATAGATCTCAAGAATGGACAAGCAATCAGTTGTAAAATTAAAAATGTAGGACAATTTTGCGTTCACGTCGAACGTACGGATTCAAAATCCTTTTATGACGTAATCATCCGTAATGATGATGTGTCGGCCGTTGAAATGAGGGTTAGAGAGCAATAATTTCATGCCACTATGAAAAACCGAACTCATCTATTCTTTTTTTTATTATTTAATATCTTATAGAGGGG
>JAHPYY010000183.1 GCA_019058515.1 Promethearchaeota archaeon | reverse complement strand
GGAATGTCCAATCCCCCTATGAGGTTCAATAAGGTAGTTTTGCCCGCACCTGAAGGTCCCGTAATGACAACAAACTCTCCTGCGTCAATACTTAAACTTACATCGTTAACTGCCCGAACGATGTAGTCTCCAATATCGTAGTCCTTGATAACATTGGTTAATGTTATAATTGGACCGCTAAACTCCATTTCTTCCGAGGAAATTTCATCTATGTCTGATCCAATATTAATATCTTGATTTGCATCGATTCTTTTCTCTGACACACTTGATATAATAATAGTAACTATTAATGTTTGATCAGTTTTGTAAAAAATCCGTTTTTCTAACATTCTTTATATTACTATAGTAATATTTTTGTCAAAGAGTTGAGTAAAAATTTAAATATCAATGTATCCTAAAATCCTCATAGAGGCATTCCTCTAGTGAGGGATTTTAAAATTTCGTGAAAGCCAGTTAAATATCCCCTGATTAATTAAATGGTAATAATAATCTAAAACCCTGTTTAAATATATTCTATTAACGAAAGGTTTTCTCGAGATCCCTCGTTCTTTTTTTTCCCCTTAGTTATTAAAGTTTAAATTATGTTGAAATTTTAATCTAGTAATATTAATTACGAAAGGGATATAAGGTATGGACTTTGAAAAATTAACCGAATTAATAATCGAATTAGAAGTTGACGACATTGCTGATGCCGTTAAAGAAGCATTAGACGAAGGCAAAGAGGCATTCGATGTATTAAATGCTTTAACGAAAGGTATAGACGAAGTTGGACGCCGCTATGAGGCAAAAGAATACTATTTGACCGAACTTGTCCTGGCCGGAGAGACCATGAAAGAAGCTTTTATTATCTTAAAACCGGCTTTAGCTGCTACTGATAAATCAGAGGACAAGACAAAGATAATTCTAGCTACGGTGAAGGGAGATAACCATGATATTGGAAAGAACATTCTCGCATCATTATTGCTAAGCTCTGGATTTGAACTTTATGACTTAGGCATGGATGTCGATGAAAAAACTATAGTGGATAAAGTAAAAGAAACGGGAGCTAATATAATCGCATTAAGTTCCCTTCTTACCATGACCGTCGAACAAATTAAAAACGTTGATGAAGCATTGAAAGATGCTGGATTACGCGATAATGTTAAGTTAATCGTTGGAGGGGCGCCTTTGAACATGGAACTTGCTAAAAAGTTGGGTGCCGACGATTTCGCAGAGGACGCTGTAGACGGCGTTAAACACATAAAAGAACTCGCCAAATAAAGGTTTCCTCGTTTTATTTTCACTTTTATTTTAGAACAAATTTTACTTTATTTCTCAATTCATAGAACCACGAATGATTGAGAATTCGTTTGTCAAATCTTTTAAACAAATTTATAGAATATTTTTATCAAAAATTGTTTTAAAGTTTAGTTTTTATTATCTACATAAGCGAATTAATCGCATAACTAAGTTATTATTACAGTATTGAGGTGTGTGAATATATTAATTAGAATATTTGGAAAGGATTCCCAAGTAGTTAAGATATTTCAAGCGTTATTACCAATCGGGTTAATCATTTTATTTGCTGGGACAACCATGTCTTATCTTATTACCGGAATTGCATTATTCGATTTTTTGGGAGGATTCTTAATGGGTGTCGGCGTACCTATAGTAATGTTTGGATTATTTTACACTTGTCGTCGTACGTGTAGTAAACGGAGTTCCCAAACAAATACTACTGAAGAAAGAGAATAATATACTTTTTTTTCCATCCTTTATTTTCGAAATCCGTCTACTTTCTCTCGAAATTTATGATTTATAACTCTCTTTTTATATGAATTATAAAGTATTGTTTGAGTTTTATCAAATTCCTACTTAATCTATAATGCATATATTTAACTTTTAAGCAAACAATCTGTTAATTAGAAGTTGAATCTACAAAATAAGTGGAGTTGTAAATTGAATTTTAATCAAGTTTTTACAATAAGGAGGTAAGTATTATGAGTGAAGAAAAAACTGAAGAAATTGATATTGTTGCGGAATTGGACACATTAGGATTATTTTGTCCGGAACCATTGTTTGAGGTAAGAGAATTAAGCGAGAAGGTAGAAATAGGACAATGCTTTAAAGTATTAGCGGACGATCCCGCAGCGGAAGAAGATTTAACCCGATGGGCTAAGCGAACTAATGTAGACATCGTTGATCTTAACAAGGAAGGAGATGTACTTTCATTTATTTTTAGAAAAAGAAAATAGAGGTGTATATGTATATGAGCGAAAAAGGATATTTGCTTTATGTGCAAACATCAGACGACCCAGAGAGACAATATAGTCCTCTAGTCTTAGCACAAACCGCTAAAGCAATGGATGTCGATGCAAAGGTGTATTACCTTGGTCAAGGATTAAGAATATTGAAGCCTGGAGTGGCAGAGGGCATCAAAGCAGGCAACTTTCCGACGGTAAAAGAAATGATCGATAAAACTTTAGAACAAGGGATAGAGATATTGGTTTGCGAAGCATCAAAACGCATGCTCGGATGGGAAAATGTAGAGCTTATTCCTGGACCTAAAATTGTTGGAGCAGCAACGCTTAACGATTTAGTATTAGATGCTAAAGGAACTTTATGGTTTTAGTCTTTGTATAAGGAGGTGTGACTTATAATATGAGCGCTTACTTGGATTATCAAGCAGCAAAACCAGTAGATCCTCGCGTCTTTGAAGAAATGAAGCCATATTTCTACGAAAAGTTCGCTAATCCTTCCTCTCTTCACAATTATGGGTATACTGCCACAAAAACTTTAGAGGAATCCCGCAGAAAGGTAGCCGAATTTATCAACGCGCCTAATCCTGACGACATAGTTTTTACTTCGGGCGCAACTGAATCAAACAATCTGGCGATAATCGGGGCTGCATTAAGAAATAAAAGGAAAGGAAATCACATTATAATTTCCGAAATAGAGCACATATCTATCTTAAACATTGGAAAGTATTTAGAAAGGCAAGGATTTAAAGTAAGTCGAGTACCAGTTGACAGGTTTGGTACAGTTAATTTAAACAAACTCGAGCGAATGATCTCTGATCAGACCACATTAATATCAGTCTCAACGGCTAGCAACGAGATTGGTACCATACAACCTGTAGAAGAAATAGCGGAAATAGCCCAAAACAATAACATTTGGTTCCATAGCGACGCTGTAGCGAGCGAAAGTTCAGTGTCTATCAATCTACAGGAGGTACCTTTTGATTTACTTACGCTATCGTCTAATGACATCTACGGTCCGAGGGGAGTTGGCGCCTTATATCTTAAGAAAGGAGTAAGAGTAAACCCCGTAATCATCGGAGGAGGTCAAGAAAAAGGCATGAGGTCAGGATCCGAAAATATTCCCGGAATCGTGGGATTTGCTAAAGCAGCAGAAATTACGAAGGCAGAAATTAAAGAGGAATCTTCAAGATTAAAATTATATAGAGATAAATTGATAAGAGAAGTGTTAAAAATACCTAAGTCTTATCTAAATGGACATCCGGAGAATCGAACCCCCCACAATGCCAACTTCAGGTTCGATTACATTGAAGGTGAGTCCTTACTTCTAATGTTAAAAGACGAAAATATAGAAGTTGCAACGGGTTCTGCGTGCTCTTCGAAGACTCTAGAGCCCTCTCATACGCTAATTTCGTGTGGATTGTTGCACGAGGAAGCACATGGAAGTCTACTCTTAACCATGGGACGATTCACAAAGGAAAAGGACATTGATAGAATTATCGAAGTCTTACCGGGGGTAGTAAAAAGGCTCAGGGAGCTTTCCCCTCTCACACCTCCTGAATTATTAAATTTACAATAGGAGGAATAAAATATATAAAAATTACAATAGGAGGAATAATAAATGAGTGTACATGAATATACGGATAAAGTGATGGATCACTTCAGAAATCCTAGAAATGTAGGGGTTATCGAAAACCCAGATGGCTACGGAAAGGTTGGAAATCCCGTATGCGGCGACTTAATGGAAATTTTCATTAAAGTTGGAAAGAACAATAAAGGAGAAGAGATTATTGACGATATAAAATTCAGGACCTTTGGATGTGGTTCTGCGGTGTCAACCTCTTCCATGGTAACAGAAATGGCAAAAGGTATGAACCTTGATGACGCATACAAAATAACCCGTTCAGACGTAGCTGAGGAACTTGATGGGCTTCCCCCCATTAAAATGCATTGCTCCAATTTAGCTTCAGATGCACTTAAAGCTGCGATAAACAATTATAGAGAAGGCACAAAACCAGAAGTAGAAGTAATAACGTCTTGTCAATTAGACACCAGGGTAATTTTAGGGGTAGAAGAATTCAAAGGAAAAGGAGTTTACTTAGAAATACCAAATCTCGAAGAACTCAAAGAAAAAAGAACCTTAGTAGTGGATTCGGGAGATGAATCGTTGGAACTTGCCCTTAAATTGACTGAGTACACGGGTAGAGTAATCGTAGTAACTTCTGCAAAAGTAATACCAGGCACAGTGAAACTTGCTAAGAAATTGAAAAAATCTGATGTGAAAATTCTGAATCAATCTGAACTAAACGAAATTAAAGGAGAACTAGAAGAAGTAGATAAAGTCGTAATCCATGATTTCGATGAGGACGAAAATTACGAATTGTTTGTTGATGCCGTAATTATATTGGATTATAGAGCTTAATCTATTTCTTACCGTTGTCCTATTTTTTAAAAAGCATTTCCCATTTTAGTGAGCATATAAACTTCTCACATTTAGCTAAGATAATGATATGTCCGTTCTGAAAGGACGATAAATACAATAAAATTGTCTTATTTTTTACGCATTATTAATTTCTAGTTTACATAGATCTATAAATCAAAACCGTTTAGATAGAAATAAAACAAGTACCTTTGGTTTGAACCATGGGAGGATTATGTTAGCATGTTAGATAACCCAAAAGATCTTTACTATTCCCTTTTCAATAATTCTAACGATGCTATCGTCCTCCACGATTTTAAAGGAAATCTTTTGGATGTTAACAAACAATTTCTAAATTTATTTGGCTACTCTAAAGAAGAAGTTTTAAAACTAAAACTTAAAGATTTTCACCCAAAGGAAGAAATTTCCACATTTGAAAAACAGCTTAAAAATGTCTCGAAAACCGGTTCTAATAGGTTTGATATAAACCTATTAAAAAAGAACGGTGAATCTTTTCCTTGTGAGGTTTCAGCATCCACTATAACGGTTGGAGATAATAACTACATTCAAGGAATTATTCGAGACATCTCGTTCAGAGTGCATACCTTAGATGTTCTTGCTGAAACTGATAAAAAGAAATCGTTCATCTTGGATGCCATAACTGAACACATCGTTTTGCAAGATAAAGAACACAATATAATTTGGGTGAATAAAGCAGGTGTAAACTCAGTCTCATTAGAACCTCAGCAGTTAGAAGGGAAAAAATGCTATCAAGTGTGGCTAAAATTTGACGATGAATGCGAAGGGTGCCCGGTATCCTCAGCTATAGAGACAAAAGCGCTCCAAACTAAAGAAATGACCACTCCCGACGGGAGATCGTGGGTTATAAAAGGGTATCCGGTGTTTGACACCCTAAATGAAGTAATCGGAGCTGTAGAGCTAACAAATGAGACTACTGAATTGAGAAAAATAGAAAAACTACTATTAGATTCCGAAGAAAAATATAGAGTCATAGCTGGTGCCTCTACAGACTTAATTTCTATATTAAACGAAAATTTTGAACACGAGTATCATAATAAAGATACAACTTTTAATTTACTTGGATTTGATCCACTCGAATCTAAAGAAGCTAGGTCTTATATGGCAATAATTCACGAAGAAGACATCCATAGCACACAGAAAGTTATGTTGCAAGCATTTAAAGAAGGGATACAAAATCATCAACTTAGAATACGCCATAAAAATGGAAATTATCTTTGGCTGGAAACGAATGGGTATGTGTATACAGATACTAAAGGAAATAAGAAACTTCTTTTAATCAGTCGCGATATCACGCATATTAAGAATGTAGAACAAAATTTGCGATCCTTATACGGTAACATGCAGTTTTACAAAGATCTTATCGCCCATGACATGAATAATATACTTCACATAATTAATAACTCCGTGCAACTGACAGAACTGCACGCGAAACAAATTGGTGGACTCCCTCCTAAATACAAGGAGCTTGTGTCGATAGTTAAAGAACAAGTGGACAGAGGAAAGCTCTTAATCGATAATGTAAGAAGGTTCTCAAAAGTTGGAGAAAACGGTATAGGAAACAAGAAAATTGATGCGTTAAAAGTAGTTCGCAAGGCAATTAACTCAACAAAAAGCTTAGTTAAAAATTCACATACCAAAATAAACCTAAGTTCTGAAATTAAAAGCGGTTTCGTGTATTCCAGCGATTTTTTGCTCGATGTATTCGAGAATGTTATCATTAACGGCGTAAAACACAATAAAAAAGTAAAAGGAAAAGAAATTGCAATAAATATATCGAAAATCAAGAAAAATAAGCAAAATTTCCTCAGGTTTAAATTCCAAGACAATGGTATAGGGGTTCCAGACGAAGATAAAGAAAAAATATTTTTAGGGAAGCCAAAATTGTTGACAAATAAAGACGGTATGGGCATAGGTCTTTCTTTAAGCAAAAAGATCGTCGAAAACTCGAAGGGAACTATAAAGTTGGAAAATCGAGTCAAAAACGATTACTCTAAAGGTAGTATTTTTATAATAGATCTGCCTGAATTTCAAAAATAAGAATGTATTTAATTAGTTTTTATCAATTTTTTAGTTTATCTTATTACTTAAGTTCGTACTTTTTACAATATTAATTCTCGACTAATTTTCTTTCCTATAACTAAAAATCCTCGAAATATAGTAATAATTCATAAAACTGAGCTTTTTTATGTATGTTGAGTTTCCTTAATTAAATATTATTTCGAAGTCTCAAAATTTAAGGTGAAATTATTATATTATGAAGACAATTATCGTTGGTGGCGTTGCAGGAGGAGCATCTGCAGCCGCCAGGTTAAGACGCCTAAACGAGGATATTGAAATTACGATCCTGGAACGTGGAAACTATGTATCTTTCGCTAACTGTGGGCTACCTTATTATGTAGGTGGAAAAATAAAGGAGCGCTCTCAACTTGAGTTAATGGCTCCCGAAGATTTCTTGGATCGGTTCAATATTAATGTAAAATTAAATCACGAAGTACTTTCAATCAATAGAACTGAAAAAATAGTTGATATAAAAGACATAAAGTCGGGAAGTATATTACATTTAAGCTACGACTATTTAGTGCTCTCGCCAGGATCTTCTCCCATCGTTCCTCCTTTTACAGGATTACAGGATGTGCCAACCTTTACACTGAGGACTATTCCAGATTCAGTGAAAATTAGAGAATTTGTTGAAAAGGAAGGCGTGAAACACGCCACAATTATAGGAGGAGGTTATATCGGTCTGGAAATGGCAGAAAACTTAAGGAACAAAGGAGTAAAAGTTAAGATCGTCGAGATGTTAGACCAAGTTTTGTCGCCTTTAGACAAAGAAATGGCCCAATTAGTTCACCAAGAGCTAATTTTAAACGGAGTGTGTTTGCAATTAGACGATCCCGTCGATTCTTTTTTGTGCGACGAAGATAATTGCAATTATGTAATACCTAAAAGTGGAAACAAAATCAAAACCGATTTGGTAATCCTAGCTATTGGAGTTAAGCCTGAAAATAAACTAGCTAAAGATGCAAGTCTCAAAATTGGAGAAAAAGGTCACATTATCGTGGATGAGCATATGCGAACTTCGGACGAATCGATTTACGCTGTAGGGGATGCTATCCAAGTTAAACAATATCAAACGCAAGCTCCTACAGCAATTCCGTTAGCAGGTCCCGCAAATAAGCAAGGAAGAATAGCAGCAGATAATATCGCCGGGAGAGCAACAAAATATAAAGGCATTTTAGGCGCTTCTGTATTAAAGGTTTTTGATATGACTGTATCGTTCGTTGGTTTGAACGAAAAACAACTGAAAAATTCACAAATAAACTACGAAAAAATATACATTCATCCAAATAATCACGCTGGTTATTATCCGGGGGCCGTACCTATAAGTTTAAAGTTATTATTCGAAGTTCCAAGCGGTAAAGTCTTAGGTGCTCAAGCAATAGGAGGAGATGGTACAGAAAAACGTATAGATGTTATCTCAACTGTGATCAAGTATGGAGGAACGGTCTACGATTTAGAAGAACTCGAGTTAACTTACGCTCCTCCCTATGGTTCCGCAAAAGATCCGATAAATATGGCAGGTTTTGTAGCTTCAAATGTTTTAAAAGGGGATATGCCAATTTGGCATTGGCACGATCTCGAGAAAATTAAACAAAACAACAGCGTTTTCGTTGATGTGAGAACCGAAGAAGAATTTGTAGTGGGAGCTATTGAAAACGCAAAAAACATTCACTACACGGAATTAAGGGAAAAAATTGACGAAATTCCAAAAGACAAAAACATTTACATATACTGCGAAGTTGGATTTAGAGGTTACGTTGCTACACGAGCGTTAATCCAATTAGGATATAATAATGTTTACAATCTTACTGGAGGTTACAAGACTTTAATAACTGCGAGTGCTACCACAGAAGAGATCGCAGAAGCTTGTGGTCCATCCGAAGAAATCATGGAAGAGATGATTGAGAAAAAATCTATCGAAACTGAAGAATTCATCGAAGTAGACGCTTGTGGATTATCTTGTCCAGGCCCACTTAACGCTTTGGTAAAGGGAATAGAAAACTTGACAGAAGGAAAGAGCCTTAAAATTTACGCCACTGATCCGGGATTCAAATCGAGCGTGGAAGCGTACGTCAAGCTCAACGAACCCCATGTAGAATTAGTGAAACTTGGCAAGGAAGAAGGGAAGTTAATGGTGATACTAAAGAAAAAGCATCTAATTACTGATGCGCAAGTACAAGCACCCGTTAAAATTAAAAGAAAAACCAGAAAAGAACAGAGAGGAGAAAACGCGCCTCAAATCACCGAGATAAGCTCCCAAGAACTATTTGAGAGGCTGGATAGCGAAGATGGACCTAAATTGCTCGTTGATGTCAGAACTCCGCAAGAATACAACGGAATTGGAGGCTACATAAAAGGCTCAAAAAATATACCATTAGGCGATTTAGTAAACAATTTAGAACAGCTAAAAGAATACAAAGACGAAGAAATTGTAGTACTCTGCGCAGTAGGAGGGCGGTCAATGATGGCGGCTCAACTTCTTGCGAGAGTTGGATACAAAGACATTCGAAACTTATCGGGTGGTATTAGTGCTTATCGGAGAAAGGGTTTTCCAGTAGAGGAAATAAAGGATTACTAATATTACCAGAAATATTTCTTATATATATTTAATAAATTCCAATTTTCTATTTCTTATTTCATCGATATATCTATTATTGGTGTTCTTTAATTTATAAATAATAGATTTAATTAATTTGTAAGAGATAAGCTTCATAATAAACAAAATTTGGTGATCCTATGAACGATACTATTAAAAAACTGGAAGAAATCTCCGATACAATGCAAAAGTTGGCTAAGATAAATCCAGACGCATTTAGAGGATTTAAAGACTTTATGGGAGCAGCAAAACAAGAGGGAGCTTTATCTCATAAAGTAAAGGAACTTATTGGAGTTGCCTTATCTGTTGTTCGCCAATGTGAGTGGTGTGTACCCTTCCATGTAAAAAACGCATTTGACGCTGGAGCTACGAAAGAAGAGATGATTGAAGCAACCTGGATTGCTGTAATGCTAGGAGGCGGTCCTTCATTAATGTTTGCTAGAAGGGTATTAGAAGCGATAGAGGATCTATCTAAATAGAACATGAGGTTTTAAAAATGGTCGATGTGTTAAAAAAAGAGTTAAATATGAGTTTTGACGATGCTGTGGCTCATGTTGAGAAAATAATCGTAGAACAAGGATTTTCACATATGCTAACTAAATCAATAGATCAAATTTTTAAGAAAAAACTAGGAATTGACTATGATAAATACACCATAATCTTAGCTTGTGCTCCAGAATTCGCTAAAGCTGCACTAGATGTTTCTAAAAATGTAGGACTCTTGTTTCCGTGTAGTTTTGTAGTCTACGAGGAAAATGGAAAAGTGTATGTGTCTCATGCGTCAATTATGAAAGTTGCTCCGGAGGTGGGATTGGCTCCTTTAGAAGAAATGAAACCCGTTATAGAAATGACTGGAGAGGGCGTCCACGCAGCCTGGGAGCGCTTTTGAAACATCAAAATCTAAATCTTTTAATTTCTTTTTTAAATTCTTAACGTTCTTAACTAATTATAGTTCGTATTTTGTTCTTTAGTTTAAAATCATAATTATTAAATACAACCATATACCTTTAAAACCAGAAAATCAATTTAAAACTCATTTTAGATGGAATGTGAAAATGGAACGTAAAGAAATCTACAAATGTGATGTTTGTGGAAAAGTGTCAGAAATTTTAACTCCCGCATCTCTAGAAACTGTCTGTTGTGGTCAACCCATGAAATTAATGGTTGAACAAACGGCAGATTGGAAAGGAGAAAAGCATGTGCCAAAAATTACGGTCGAACATTCAAACGGTAAGTATAGAGTCACTGTAGATGTAGGAATTTCGATGGGTACCCCTCATCCTATGACCGAAGAGCACTATATCATGTGGGTGGAAATTATATGCAAGGATGGGTGTTCTGAACGAAGGTTTTTAAAACCTGGAGATGAGCCTAAAGGCACATTTACCGTTTCTAGCGTAGATGGTCTCTGGGCAAGGGAATATTGTAATATCCACGGACTTTGGAGCTATAAGCCTTAATTCATCGTTCAAACCAAGATATTCATATCAAGAGCGAGCTTTTTTGCTTTTATTAAACTCTCTTTTTTTTGTATTTTCTACCTTGTTATTAATTTAAACTACATTATAGAGATAAGGCATGTGTTTCATTCTTAATATTTTCGATCTATTCGCGTGTAAAATTAAGAAACTTTATTAACCTATAACAAAAATTTAGTAGGAGTGTGAAGATATATAATATTATCGGTTTTCTGTAACTTCTATAAAATAGTTAAAAGAAATATTCATGGAAAAAGCTATTTTTCTCGATAGGGACGGAACTCTTAACCGCGACTCGGGATATGTTCACAAAATTGAGGATTTTGAGCTTTTAGAAGGCGTGATCGAAGGTTTAAAACTACTAGCTCAAAGCTACATTTTCATTATTGTCACTAATCAATCTGGAATAGGAAGGGGCTATTACACCATCGAAGATTTTCACAAATTTAACGAAAAACTAATAGAGACTCTAAAAAAGGAAGGTATTCACATCAAGGAAATTTATTTCTGCCCTCACCATCCAGATGTTAAATGTCGGTGTAGAAAACCGCATACTGAAAATATTGAAAAGGCAATTAAGAAATTCAACATCGATATAAAAAATTCTTGGATGATTGGAGATCATCCTTCAGATGTAGCCCTTGGAACGAACGCAGGATGTAAGACGGTGTTTTTATTAACTGGGCACGGCAAAAAGCATATTAACCATTTGCTTAAAAAAAAAATCGAACCCACAATAACCGCGGATAATTTTTTATCAGCAGCTCAACAAATCCTTGATTATCAGAAACTATGATTTTAATTTAAACGAACAGAATTTTAACTTAGCTTTAATAATAATTTAATATTTATGCGATGAATACCATTTGATTAATAACTCAAGTATTTATCTAACTACAGGTCGTCAATGTTATTCAGAAAATTGAATAATGCTACACTGTGGGAAAAAATCAACAAGTTAAGAGCGTTAATTAAGACTTTAGATAACTTCAAAAAACGAACTTGCTGGAATTGTGGATACGAATTAAATATTTACGATTTTTTAAGCAGTAACATAGAATTTTCCCCTGAATATTTATTAAAACTGTGGCAAACTCCATTTATCGAGTTAAAATGCTGTAATTGCTTCAAAGATGTAAAGCTTCAAGAACTCGAAAGAATGCATAATTTAGTTCCTGATAGAACTTGTGAATATTGCGGTAAGGTCATAAATATTTACCAATATAGCCGATATTATAACTATCTCAAAATTAACGAATTAAAATCAATTTGGTTTAACAACAACGAAAAAGTATTTTGCAATAAAATTTGTCTTAGAAAATATTATAATATTAAGGGAGCTACTCCAACAAGAATAAAAATAGAAAATAAAAAGTAGTTAAATTCGCTTTTTACCCAAAGTAGGCATGGCGTGCTCGTATTGCTTCATTGCAAACCTAGAGATAATGATCCTTTGCACTTCTGAAGTTCCCTCGTAGATTTGATACAATTTTGCGTCTCTAAACAGTTTTTCGACGGGTTGCGTTCTAAGATATCCGTATCCTCCGAATATTTGAATGGCTTCAGTGGTGACTTTCATGGCTACATCGGAAGAGAAGGCTTTAGCAATCGAGGAACTCAAGTTATTGTCCATTCCTTGATCGGCTTCCCAAGCAGATTTATGAGTTAGCAACCTTGCTGCTTCAATGTCTTTGTACATATCTGCGATTTTAAATTGAATTGCTTGGTAATTAGATATAGGCTTACCAAAGGCTTCCCGCTTTTCGGCATAATCGATTGAATATTCCATAGCACTTCTGGCGCACCCTACGCAAAAAGCCCCAATAGCGGGTCTAGTGTGGGCAAAAGTCTGCATAGCTAAAACAAATCCCCGACCGGGTTTAGCTAAAACATTTTCCTTGCTTATTTTTACATCTTTCAACCCAACGGAGACCGTGTTAGATGCCCGCTGCCCTAATTTTGGAATATGTTTTCCAAGCCTCACTCCTTCGCTGTTTGTAGGTACTATAAACGCACAAATTCCCCTGTGCTTTTTCTCAGGATCAGCGGTGGCAAATACGGTAATGTAGTCAGCTTTACCTCCATTTGTAATCCAAAACTTTGTACCATTTAAAATCCACTCGTCTCCGTCTTTTTCTGCTTTACATTTCATTCCTGCGACATCAGATCCCATTGACGGTTCTGAGGTTGCAAAAGAGATGATTTTAAATTCGTTCACGAGTTCTCCAAGCACACGCTCTTTTTGTTCCTCGCTCCCACCGATAACTATAGGCTCTGCCCCAAGATTGTTGGCAAACATGGACGTCGAAATACCTGGACAAGCTGAAGCGGTTTCTTCAACCACGAGACACGAATCTAACAATCCAAATCCTGGACCGCCATATTGCTTGGGTATTCCTAAATTCAATAACTTTTGTTCCCATGCCTTTTTCATTACATCCATCGGAAATTCTTCCGATTCGTCGTACTTTTTCGAGACAGGTAATATTTCGTTAATCGCAAATTCTCTTGCTTTTTTTCTTAGTTCAATTTGCTCGGGAGTTAGTGTAAATTCCATTTTTAGCCCTCCATTTTCGCAATTAATTTATCTACGATATCCTTAAAATTTAATTGCTCGGGTTTGGGGACAAACTGAATTTGTATTTGATCTTCAAGCACATCTATGTTTGTAGCTTCAAGTTCTTTAACTATTTCCTTGCACGCTCCTCCTCCCCAGCCGTAAGAGCCGAAAGCCATGCCAATTTTATTTATGGGTTTCAATCCTCGTTGATAGCTAAGATACTCTGCTACGAGTGGATATAATCCGTTGTTTAATGTGGGACTTCCAACTAATATCGCTTTTGCTTTCATTGCTTCGGTAATTACATCAGAGTAATCCGCGTTAGTCAATCTGAATCTTTTAACCAGGTATCCTCTACGACTAATTTCCTCATATAGCGCTTTTGCGATTTTCTCGGTGCTACCCCACATCGTATCGTAAACAATTAAAACGCTCTTGCCATCGATTTGTCCTGAACTCCACTTTTGATAAGCCTCTATAATTTTACTTAAATGTTTTCGCCAACAAATCCCGTGAGATGGACAAATTAGGTCTATTGGTAATGCTCCTACAGCGGGGAGCGCTTTAGCAATTAGCCCAGATAAATGCATTAATATATTTGCGTAGTACTTTTCTGCTTCCCACATAATTTCTGAAAGATCGTTCTCGTCGTCCCATCTTAACGAGGATGCCAAGTGCTGTCCAAAAGCATCGTTGGAAAACAGAACATTTTTGCCGTGCTCGTCGTTCATGAACGATACCATCGAATCTGGCCAATGAATCATCGGTATCGGCACGAACGCGAAAGATTTTCCGTTTCCTATGTCTAGTGTGTCTCCCTCTTTAACTGCTCTAATCTTACTGAATACATCCGCTCCCACTTCTTCGTGAAAGTGTAATTCTAGGTTCTTTACACCTCTAGGAGAAGCTAAAATTTCAGCATTGGGCATGTGTTTAAGTATCAACGGAAACGAGCCAGAGTGGTCGGGTTCAACGTGATTTACTATTAAATAATCAATTTCGCTTGGATCAACTACTTTTTTAATGTTGCGTATGAAATAGTTAAAATAAGGTCTTTTAACGGTGTCAATTAGGATTGTCTTTTCACCTTTAACGATGTATGCGTTATACGAAGATCCCTTGTGAGTACTATATCCGTGAAAGTTTCTTACTTCAAAATCAACATATCCTACAAAGTAGATGTCTTTCATTAACTCTAAATGCGTCATAATTTATCTTTCACCATTTTTTTTTGAAATTTCTTGTTATTTAATTCTTCTAAAGAATTCTTATAAATTTACTTTCTATATGTTATAAAAAAGCTTGATTTAGCTATTTGCTACGATAAGATAAGAGGAGAATAATTATAGCTTGACTTTCAATCCTTTAATTGGCTTTCTTTCCCTTGGCGGAGCTCGTCGGAACTTTATGTCCGGATATCCTATCGTGAATGCCGCGTAGTTCTTACCTCGAATACCTGCCATTTCTAAAATCTTTGGGTTATATTCAGCGGCAATCTGAGTCATACCGTTCCAGCAAGTTCCCAATCCAAGAGATTCTGCGGCTAGTCGTCCATAAGTTACTGAAATGCCTATATTATGACCAGCCAACATCATATCTAACATAGAATACACAAAAATCACGTGAGGAGCGTCAAAGAATACAACACTTTCGTAGTGTTTCTTTTTTATCTCAAACGATTTTTCGTATCTAGCTTTCATACCGGGATCACTAATTAAGGTCTCCATAACTGCATCTGATAACTTTTTTATTTTTTCTCTGTCAGAGAGTACCACAAATTTCTCGTATCTTAAATTCCCCCCACTCGGAGCGTACTGCATTACATCTATGACTTTTTTCAAAATTTCTGGAGGAAGTGGATCTTTCTTGTAATGCCGTATAGAGCGATGTCCTCTTAAAAACTTATACATAGAATCAAAAGGAATTATCGTGGATAATTTTCCTACACCTTCAAATTCGTATACTTCACCCATATTTTCGTAAAGGATGGCGTTTGATGGGCACACAGCGATGCAATGACCACAAGAAACACAAGTATTATCCACATCTTCAAAATATACTTTATCTTCAGTTTCATCTACCTTATACCGTTTATAGCACTCCGAAACGCACAATTTGCAGTTTGAGCACTTTTCGTAATCAATTCCTAAAATCGTCATGATTCTTTTACCACTATAATTGAACTTTTTAAAATTAAGATCTTTTATCTCTCATGCTTTTTAAATCATAATAGGTATAAAGTGTATCTGTAGATCAAAAACTACGCTGAATCACTTTTTCAATTCTTGACTTTCACTGATGAGTCGTTTTATGAAACCAATTTTAGGAGGATTATATTTTTCAATTTTTCCTAATAAATTTAAGGCTTTTTCGTTGCTTGGATCAATTTCTAATAAGTATTCGCAAAAATCAGATACATTCTCGTAAAGCTCAAGATCAAGAGATATTAAAGTTAATTCTAACAGAAGTTCCACATCTTGAGGGTTCTCCATCAGTAGATTAAGTTTTTCGTTGAGTTTCATATACGCTTTTATAAATTTCACGACTTTTTCAGCTGGTCGTATAACATCTTCGTGACCTTCGCACAAAAAATCAATTTTTTCTTTAAGTAATTTTGGTAAAGATTTGAGGTAAGAATCTAAATCCCCCCCTCTGAAATTTAACACGACTCCTGGAAGATCTCCCGCAAATAAAATGTTTTTCCCTTCTTTTCTTAGAAGATATGTTACAGATCCTGGAGTATGGCCTGGAATGTGGATACATTTAAACTCCAAATCTCCAAGTTTTAGCATTTCGTTGTCTACATTTATCTTTTGGAACAATTGAACGGGAATATACTCGTAATCATCATAAAAAGGAGTAGTAAACTGATTTTTTGGAGTACGTTCAATCTTTTCAGCATCTAACTCGTGAGCGTAAAATTTAACCTCTTTATTAAAATCCTTTAACTTGTGACACGCACCAATATGGTCTATATGTCCGTGCGTTATAAGACAATGCTTTATGTCTTTTGGATCAAAGCCATCATTTTTAAGTTCTTGAATATACTCTATTTCAAGCCCAACATCAATTAATACAAAACCATCCTCGCTTTTGGTATCAACCATATACACACAACAACCAGGAATAGTAGGATCATGAGATCTAGCAATATATACATCTTTTATTATCTGTTTCATGCTTAGAGAATTCTTTAATTTATTTGATACAATTAAGACATAAATCGCTAAGAAATTTATACTCCTTGAGCACTTAAAAAGGGATTTAAAATGGTTGATCTAAAATAAATGGTTTCAATAAAAAAAAAGAAAAAACCAGAATTAAAAAGTATAGATTATTCAATTTTTTCGAACATATCCTTACCTACTCCGCAAACTGGGCAAACCCAATCGTCTGGAAGATCTTCAAATTTAGTACCTTCTGCTTCTTCATCGTATATATATCCGCAGGCTGTACATTCCCATTTTCCCATAATTAATATACTCCTTTTTCTTAGTTACAAGTAAAATTAATGGATTTGAATTTAAAATCTATTTAAAATATTAGGTTAATATTTTATAAAGTTTATTTAATTCATTATTTTGACTATAATGCTTCGGTAAAGCGCCTAGTTCTCTATTTAGCGTATCTTCCCTTGGATATAGAAAAAATTGGTTTCAGAAAAGCAAAAAATAAAAAAAAGAAAATTTTTATGGCTTATATCTCATTTTTCGCCTAATAATTCCTGAACTTCTTCCATTCCTTCTTTAAGTTCTTTTTCCTGTTGCTTGTCGTGCTTTAGCAATAAATACTGAAATTCCCCAACGTGTTCTTTTTCTTCTTTTGCAATATCCATAAACACTTTTTTAACATCTTGATCGTCGGTCATACTCGCTAATTGTTCGTAAAGGTTTACCGCATCTAGCTCAGCAATCAAGCCAATCCTTAGAATTTCCTTATTGACATTTTCTTTGCTAATTTTACTTAAATCGTAGGGTATTGAACCTAACATTTTTAATCTCCAATTATTTTGAAACTTAATTATGAATAATAATTTAAATCAATTTAAAATAACTATCATTAAAAACTATAGATTTTTTTAAGTCTTTTTTATGAAAAAGACCTTGGGAGCTCGGCATTTCGGGCACTTGTAATCCTTCTTTAAATCTTCAAAAGATTTCTCCTTTTCTTCATCAATATAAAGGTAATTACATCTTTTACAACGATAAGTTGTCATTTCAATACTCCAAATATATTTTATTCACTCCATTCTCTGAAATGATTCTTTTGGAGCTTCGCAATTTGAGCATTTCCATCCCTCTGGAAGATCTTCGAATTTAACCCCTTTTTTAGCTTCATCGTAAATGTTTCCACAACCCTGACAACGCCACTTAAACATGTCAATCGCTCGTCGCAACTCAGGTTCTTCCACTTCTGTTTCAATATGCCTACTGATGTAAGGAACCGCTTTTTTTTCTCCGAATAATATTGCTCCCTTAATTTTATTGTCTTTGAGAACAATTTTTTTATAACAAGTTCCTTCCTCATCGATCATTTTTAATATATCCCATCCTGCTCCTACAAGATCCTCATCAGATGGATCGAAGAGACCTATAGAAGTTAAGTCAATTCCCACAATTTTAAGGGTATTTTTTGGCACGGTGCCGTAATATTCTTGCTCGTGGCTTCCTAAGATGCTCGAAGCGGCTATTTTTGACTGCTCGATACACGCAGGAATAATACCCCAGCTTTGGTTTTTATATTCAATACAATCTCCTACTGCAAATATCCCAGATTGACTTGTTTCTAAATATTCGTTAACTTTAATCCCCCGATTCGTATCGATTTTAGCCTCTTTAGCTAGATTAATAGTGGGATTAATTCCTGCTTGAATCAACACGAGATCGGTTTTTAATTCTTGTTTATTCTTTATCTTTACTAATAATTCCCCACCATCTGATGCAATCTTCTCCGTAGCTGCGTCTAGTATCACATTTATTCCCATATCTTCTATCACATCCTTTAACATCCCTCCACAATCTACATCTAATTGTTTAGGTAGCAACCTCGGGAAAAATTCCACCACTGTAGTATCTAAATCACAATTTTTTATTTGTCTTGCAAGCTCTAAACCTAACAAACCGCCCCCAATAATTATCGCTCGTTTAGCGTTATTATCCTTTATGTAATCGCGTATTTCCAATGCGTCGTCAATATTTCTTAGCGTAAATACTCCCTTTCCAACTAATTCCCGAGCGTTTTTAATAGGCGGAATGCTAGGAGTACTTCCTGTGGCTATTACTAGCGAATTATATTCAACAGGTTTTTCTTCCCCCTCGATAAATACATGTTTGTGTCTAGGATGAATTTTGGATACAGTTTTACTTAATCTAAGGTCAATCTTATTACTCTCGTACCATTCGTCCTTGAACATAATTAAATCTTCTATTTGAACTTTTTCGCTTATTAACTCTGGTAGCTTTATTCTTGAATAGTAAGGATAACTTTCTTTTGATATAATTTCTATTTCTATGTCCTTGTTTAAATTCCTAAGATTTTGAGCCGTGAAAGTTCCTGCCACTCCATCTCCAATTATTACTACTTTCATATTTTCACCTTTATTTGGATATCTTGTAATGCCTTATCTAATACTTCAAAAAAAACATGTTCGGTTTTAAATTTATATTTAATAGAGAATAAGATCCATATGAAATTTACATAAAAACTGAATATCTTATACAATAGAAATTAATATCTTAAAACTTGGAAAAAAATGGAAGGAGATAGAATATCGTACCATAAATCTGTTCAAAAGGTATACGAAAGAATTAAAAAGGACGGAATGATAAATATATGGGATAGATATGTGGCTCAAGGTTTTGGTGGTATCCCCGATAAGCGATGTCCATTTTGTTTGAAAGGTGCTAGGTGTGATTTATGCTCAAATGGTCCGTGTCGAGCCGATGCATCAATAGATAAGAGAGGTGTTTGCGGAATAACTGCTGACGGTATGGCGATGAGAATGATGCTTCTGCGTAATGTAATGGGGACATCAACGTATCATTATCACACAGAAACTACTCTAAAAACTTTAAAAGCTACAATTGAAGGAAAAGGGACGTTTAAAATTAGTAGTCCTGAAAAATTAAGATCGTTTGCGGCTAGACTGGGAATAAATACAACTGGATCAGACACTGAGATTGCTTCTGAATTATATTCGTTTGTGAAGGAAGATTTTAATCGTCCATACGACGAACCGAGCGTTATAGTGGAACGCTTAGCTCCACTTGAAAGGAAAGAAGTGTGGAGAAAGTTAAAAATATTTCCTGGTGGATTATATGGCGAAATGATGTTCTCTACAAGCTCTTGCTTAACAAATGTCGATGGATTTTACGCGAGTCTAGCTCTTAAGGCTATGCGATTAGGAATAGCAATGGCGTATCAAAGTCAAATTGTCAACGAGTTTATTCAGGATATACTCTTTAATGTTCCCAAACCTCACAATATGCGTGTTAATTTAGGAGTTCTTGATCCCGATTACATTAATATTTTACCAAATGGTCATGAACCTTTTTTGGGTTTTGCTATGGTTCAGCTAGCTAGGAAACCAGAATGGCAAGAAAAAGCAAAAGCAGTAGGCGCAAAAGGTTTAAGAGTAATTGCAAACATTGAAACTGGTCAAGAAATGATCCAAAGATGGGAAATGGACGAGGTATTTTACGGATTTACGGGCAATTGGATAATGCAAGAAGCAGTGTTGGCTAGCGGATGTATCGATGCATTTGTGTGTGATATGAATTGTTCCATGCCAATAGATCCGCTATACGCAGAGAAATACAAATTTAAATTGATTCCTGTATCAGAAGTCGTTGCGTTTGAAGGTATTGAAGAGAGACTGGACTATATCCCCGAAAAAGCAGAAGAACAAGCGGCTCAATTGCTCCAAATGGCTATTAACAATTTTAAAGAGAGAAGAAACAGTGTAGAGCCAGTTGTAGGTCTAGATATGAGTGAAGCAATGGTTGGATTCTCTGCTGAAAGCATTGTTGAAGCGTTAGGAGGTAGTTTGGAACCTTTATTGGATGTAATTAAGGATGGTACTATTCGAGGAATTGCTGGACTTGTATCATGTACAAGTTTAAGAGATTACGGTCAGGATACTCACACCGTTGCTGTTGCTAAGGAATTAATCAAGAATGATGTGTTAGTTCTCTCAATGGGGTGTGGGAATGGAGGGCTACAAGTCGCGGGTCTATGTTCGCTGGAAG
>JAHPYY010000182.1 GCA_019058515.1 Promethearchaeota archaeon | reverse complement strand
CTTCAGGAACGGGATCAGAGGTAACTTCAGCTGCGGTTGCCACTGACACAGCCAGAGATCCCCCTAAAAAACTTGAAATAATGCACGATGAATTAATACCAGATATAGCGATTTTAGATGTAGATTTTGTTAAAGATATGCCTTCATTTTTGACAATGGCCACTGGTATGGATGCATTTTCTCACGCTATAGGCGCTTTTATGATTAATGTAGCAAATCCCTTAACTGATGCCATAGCTGTAACTGCTATAAAAGAAATTATTAAATTTCTTCCTCGGGCTTATAAATATGGGGCAAAAGACTTAGAAGCGCGCCAGCATATGCAATTTGCAGCCACTCTTGCTGGATTAGCATTTGGTAATACAATGACAGGAATAGATCATGCTTTGGGTCATAGTTTCGGTAAAATTCTAGGTGTACATCATGGACTCTCGGTAGGAATGTTTACGCCTTATGCTTTAGCATTCCATGCTAAAATCACGGATAAGTGGAAAGAACTCTGCCCTATTTTTTGTGTAGAAACTGCTGACATAGAACGAGAAACTGCTTTGAGAAACTTCATAGAGGCGATAAAAAAATTTATGCGTTCACTTAATGCACCGACCTGCGTCAAAGATATTAAGGAATTAGAGATCGATCGAGAAGAATACGAAAAAAGGATCGATGTACTAGCAAATTACTCGTTTGAAGATGGAGTTACTCTATATTCTCTGCGCCCAATTAATGAGGAAATTTATAAAAAAATATATGAATACGCTTACGATGGAAAAAACATCGATTTTTAATCAATATGGTGAAAAAAAATGACTGAAAAATTATTTGGATATAATGGAAAAATACTTTATGTAAATTTATCAACTCATAGCATTGGAACTAAAGATTTAGACCCTAAATTAGCAGAAGATTATTTAGGTGGAACTGGATTAAGCGCAAAACTATTGTACGATATGTTGAGTTCGGAGGATTACGGAAAACTAAAGCAAGATCCTTTCAATGAAATAAATCCTATAATCTTCGCAACTGGACCAGTAACAGGTACTCTGAGACCTTCCTCGGGAAGGTACTCTGTGTCTGGGATTTCTCCACTGACGGGAATTTGGGGAGAAGGCACATCTGGGGGATATTTCCCTATTATGCTTAAGAAAAGCGGATTTGATGCGATTATTATTACGGGGAAATCAAATAATCCTGTATATATATACATAAATGATTCAAATGTAGAATTTAAAGAAGCTAACCATCTTTGGGGAAAAGATAGTTACGAAACTCAAAGATTAATTAAAGAGGAAACTGCAAATGAAAAAGTTAAGGTAGCGTGTATAGGTCCTGCGGGAGAATCATTAGTGAAATATGCAGCGATCATGAACGATGAAGGAAGAGCCCAAGGTAGGTGCGGTTTTGGAGCCATAATGGGCTCAAAAAACCTAAAAGCGCTTGTTATTCATGGAAAAAATCAAATTGAGGTCTCTAACAGCGAAAAGATACGCGAAATACGAAAAATATTCGAAGACGAAACGAACGCTGATCTTATGAAAGCTGCTGCCCCTGCGTTATATTATTTATATGGTACAAATGGATATCTTGATCTTGGTATGACTTTAGGAGATACTCCTGCCTATTATTTTACGGAGACCGAGTTTCCAGCTGAAAAATTGGTAGGAAAAACAATAAAAGAGAATTATCCACAATTTGGCTATGGTTGTGCTGGGTGTACCTTAAGATGTGGTAAAGTCACATTGATCCAATTGGATGGAAAAGATATTGAAGTAGACGGACCAGAATACGAAACTGTAGCTGCGTTTGGCCCTATGTGTGGATTGTTTGATTCAAAAGAGGTTATACTTGCAAATCATAAGTGTAATATACTTGGTATTGATACAATCTCTGGTGGCGTATCAATCTCATTTCTGATTTACCTAGTGGAAAATAACCAGGGTATAGATCAAATTAATCAATTTCTGGAGGATATATCAGTTGAAGAATTAAAATGGGGCAATGCCAAGGTTATTCACCAATTAATAGATCAAATTGCTTTACGAAAGGGAATCGGAAATGTTCTTGCCGAGGGTGTAAAAGTAATGGCTGAGAAATTTGGCGTTGATCCAGAATTAGCTGCGCATGTTAAAGGATTAGAAATTCCCATGCACGATCCAAGAGCCTTCGCAGGACAAGCACTAAATTATATGACTAGCTGTATAGGTGCGAGTCATGAGAAAGCCGATTGGTTTAATGTGGAGATAAAAACCATTGAAGAGGGTAAAATGAGGATGAAAACCGGAAATGACAGATATGATATAAAGAAAAGAGAGAGAGGTGTTTCAAATATGCAAGATTTCAGAGCTATTGATGATTCTGGTGTGAATTGCAATTTCCTGGGCCCATCGTTTGCTCAGGTAACCGAATTTATAAATGCAGCCACTGGTTTAAGTTTTAGGACAAAGAGTCTACTCAGGGTTGGAGAGCGTATAAACAACCTTAAGAGATTAATAAACTGTAACTTAGGGATAACGCGGGCTGACGATAAACTTCCCGCTCATGTCTTAAAACCTCTAAAAACAGGAAGATCCGTTGGAGTAGAACTAAAATTAGATAATAACCTTAAAGAATATTATAAAAGACGAGGATGGGAATGGGAAACTGGTAAACCTTCAGAAGAAAAACTCAAGGAACTTGGAATAGTTTAATTATTTTCTTTTCTAATTAGCTCTTCAAATTTTTTTGGTAATTCTCCTTTATTTTTCATTCTTAAGAGCATATCTTTAGCTTCGGGAATGGATGTACCATAAATGTGAAGCGAATTGCTAAAATCTAGGTAATGTCCTATATTAACATCTAATTGCTGTGCAACCTTTTTCTGTATTCTAATCATCCCATTCACGTTAGCCTCCCAAGCCCGAAACAAATCTCTGCTCCTCCAAGTCGTTTGCATTACCAATTGATTGTTTTTAATCCTCATAAATATTCTTTGTAAACATGGAGGATCGATATGAAAGGGATCTACTAATGGTCTCCATGTTATTGCTTGTGCTCTACGAGAAAAAGGTCTCTCCTTTAATTTTTGAATAATGTACTCTATTTGATTCACACTTGGAAACTCTAGAAAACTTATAGGAATTTTTTCAATACCAATTTGCTCTGATATTTGCTTGTCTATATCTAACTCCGCACCATTTTTCAATTTCCATATAACCGATTCATTCGTCTTAATTACCTCTTTTGCTTCAATTAGTTTCTGATGGTTTCGGACAAATTCATTATTGACAGTAGTTAAATCGTATTGAGCGTGGATGGAATCCTCCAATGAGAAAGGCTTGTAATTGAAAATTCTATCGTGGTAAGAGTAAGGGAAACTCTTTCCTGAATCCCAAATGTAATGATCGTTCACACCTTCCATAATCTCCTCAATATATCCGCTCTGAATTGATCCTATGAGATATGTATCTGCCATGCAACCGTATACCTCGTAAGAATTGCCGTACTTCGAGTTAATTTTAATTAATCTCCCCTTCCTCGTTATTGGCTCGCTCATGGGAGATTTTACCTCTATTAAAGCCGTAACGTCTTTAGATGGTGTGTCCTCTGACTTATCGTATTCGGTTTTTATGTCGTCTCCGCCATATAATGTTTGAATTACAGCGGAGAGCCAAGCATCTTTTACGCTGTTTTCTGAAATATGTAAAACTTTAGCCATATTAATAGGTTTAGCAGTAATTATGTAATTTTAAGTTTTTGTGTTTTATAAGTTATTTATTACTTTTTTAATAAAACCCTCATACATCGCAATGAATTACTGTGAAATTTAATTTCATTAAAAATTAAATTTAAAAAGTTGTTTATATATGTCAAATATAGCTATATATCATCCTATAAAATTGGAGTGATACATCATTTCACAAATCTCTATAACTGTACGTTTCGAACCGCCTTTTAATGAAGTGACAAAAAAAACTAACGAAAAATTCATGTTAGAAAAGGAACTTACGCTAAAAGAGTTACTCGAATATTTCTATGTAAAATATGGGAATAAATTTAAAGAATTACTGTGGGACAAGAAAAATGCAAATGAATTCAGCTCGTTTTTGTCTATAATTGTAAACGGCAGGTCTTACCGAGATGAAAACTTTTTAAACCAGATAATTAAAAATGGCGACGATTTAGCGTTTCTTTACCTTTATTTTGGAGGATGAACTGCCAGTTAAAAATCCTTCCAAAATTGTTTTAAAGGATCTTCTAACGATCCACCAATCTTTTCTTCAAATTCATTAAATACGGAGATATTTCCGTCCCACTCTGGAGTTAGAACATTAGAATAAGTTTCTGCGAATCGATCTGCGATGGTTTCCAACTCTTTCATTACCTTCTGCTCTTTAGATTTCTTATCGCATGTTCCTATGAAAAGAAGGTCGTATCTTTTCAAAATTGTAAATCTTTTCTTACTTAATTCGAATTGAGATAAGCCATCTTTCGAGATTTGCTCTGCAAAAGTATTTAAAGCGCTCATTAACGCCCCAAAAAGCTGACTTTCTACTTTTTCGTCAAAAACACGACAGAATAAAACAATCCCTTGAATATTTTGTATCCAAATATCTTGAATGACTTTTACCATTGATTTTAGCCAAGAATTACGATTTTTCTAGTATTATTGATTTTTACTGAAATAATAATAATTGTATTTCAATCTAAATTAAATATCTTCTTAAAATATTTAGGCAAAATAAATCCCCAATAAAAAAGGAGTGCACTTATTATTAATAGCGTTCGAAATATGATTAAGGTCAACGCATTCGTCGGAATTAAGGAATCTAAAAGTGCAGCAATTATAAACGTCGGAAATGCAAATAATAACAATTTACCTTTTAGTTTTGTTTCGCGATCTTCTACTTTTATAGTTTTTATAGCGAAATGAATCCCCGTTACTAACATCAAAAATATGAAGAATAGCAAGTATATAATTAAAAACGAGAATTTTGCGCTAGTATCGACAGGTGATATTTTCACTGCTATTAAATTGGGATCTATGATAATATAACTTATGAAAGAAGCGTAAAATACCACTGTTATTATTAAAACTAAAAGTAGAACCATTTTTTGCTTTTCTTTATATAAAAAATTAGTATAAGCCGTTAACCAAGAAAATAATCCTAAAGGTAAAGGCATAAAATTTAATAACAAGATAGCTTCTAATGTTAAGCCATCTTCCTCAAAAAATGTCCAAAGGAAGGATAAACTGGTACCCCACCAGCCACAGCTTATAAAAATCCACGTAAGAGAGATATAAATAAAATTGATATTTTTATTCTGAAAATACTTAACAAATATTAACAAACCAAGAATTAACGAAATTACTACGAATATAATACTAAAAATCCCATTTATATAATCAATAGTTTCTAATACCATCTTAATATACTTAGTTTAGTTGTTTTATTATAATAATTTAGATTTTTTTTTTAATAAAATAATGCTTTTTCTAATAAGATATAATGATAGCCTAGAATCCTTGTTTATGATATTATCTATTTTTTAGTGTTTTTATGAAGTTCATTCAGATACACTTTTTCATCTGAGAGTTTAATAGGTTTGGATTCATCAAATGGTTCTTGACATACCCAACAACCGTTTTCTAATTCAATAAGTGCTCGAACACATTTTTCACAATAGAGCGCTCCACATTCTGTACAAATGAAATTAAAACCTCCAAGTTTACTTTTACATACCAAACAAGTTTTCCTCTCTTTGGAAATCGATACTTCTTCTTCAGTAATTCTCGTTGGCTTAGAAGTTTTTAATATCTCAATTATTTTATCTGTTCTTCGTTATTAAACCCTTTATCTTTAAATTTGACATCTTTAATTTTTATATGAGTTTCTTTTATTCCAAAATACCAAAACCACGAGGATAAGATCATTCCAATTCGAATTAGAAATAAAAAATTACTTGGCGCGGATAACGAATCGAATACCCCTGTAATGGCAAAAACAAACCAACCAGCAGAAAGGAGTAAGAATTTTCTTTTAATAATACCTGAAGATTTCAAGCTATTGTATAGAAAACCTAAGCCAAAGAAAAAAATAACTGTGACAATGAATATCGCAATTAGGATGAATGTTGGGTGTCCTATATTAAAATTTACATCAATTATATATTCTCCAAGAGTTTCAGGTAAATTGAAAGTGAATGAATTTTCAGTATCAAACCACAAAAACAACTCAAAAATGACTCCCAACACCATGTAAATTATCATGATTATCGTCTTCCATTTCAGCAAGATAGGTTCTGCTCCAATATAAAATCCAATTATAACGGATGGAGCTATCCAAGTGTAGCATAATAGAACATATATGACTGGTGGATCTAAATTAGTTCCCGTTATTAATATCGTCAAGGAATCAACTAATTGACCCAGGTTTAATAAACTTACAAAAATTATGAGAAAACCTAGATAAAACAATAGTCTGGTCTCTTTTTTGTAAGATTGATAAATCACTAACGCGCCAAAAAGCAACCGAACAAAACGACCCAGAACCAGTTAAACTATTGAGTAACCCTATTGGTGATAACATGGTGATTGAATTCCGAATTTAAAAAATCGTTAATATATTATTTAGTAGTTTAGTTTAAAAATGTAATATATTCATACTACTTGACATTGAAAATATTCCCTTGTAATGATTTTAAAATTAAAGGAATATTGAATTAACCAATTGTAAATTTATTAATTATCCAAGAGAGGTTGTTAGAATTGCTCAAATTATATTTGGCGTCAAAATCGGTTGATAGAAAGATGCTTCTAGAGCAAATTAAAATTCCTTTTAATATAGTAGTATCTGATATCGATGAATCAAAGTTTAAAATTAAGATTAAAAATCCATTCGAGCTTGTAAAAGTTCTCGCTAAGGAAAAAGCCAGAAGGGCACTCACAAAATTAAAAGAAAGAGGAAACGAAGGAATTGTCATCGCAGCAGACACAATAGTAGAAATATGCGGAAATGTGATTGGAAAAGCCTCTGACGAAGGAGAAGCTAAGAGAATTTTAGCTGAATTGTCTGGTAAAACCCATAAGTTAATAACGGGATTAGCTATATGCAGCACCAACAGTGATAGACTAGTCATTGATTACGCAACCTCAGAAGTAACCTTTCTCGAATTATCTTCGGAAGATATTGATTTGTATATTGCCTGTGGAGAGTGGAAAGGAAGAGCAGGCGCTTATTCAATAAGAGAAAGGGCAAACTTATTTATCAATTCAATAGTTGGCTCTCCCACTAATGTGTTAGGTTTACCATCAAGTTTATTGTATAGATTACTTAAAAAAAATTTCAATTATAATCTTCTTGAGGTGAAATTGTGAGCAATAAACGAGAAGAAGTCATAATAGGAATCGGTTCAAAGAATCCCACTAAAATTAACGCAACGAAAATTGCATTCGAAAAATATTATCAAATCCATTACTTACACAGTTTTCTCGTCGATTCGCGTGTACCAGATCAACCGATCGGTTTCGAAGAAACTATAAGTGGCGCGGTTAATAGGGCTAAGGGTGCGTTTTCTGCCTTAAAACCTTCAAAAAACAACGATATTAAGCCTTTTGGAGTTGGAATAGAAGCTGGATTAATAAAAATCCCCTATACATTAACTGGATACATGGATTTTCAATTTTGTGTTATCATTGACGAATTAGGAAAAATTTCTCTAGGTACTGGAGTTAGCTTCGAATATCCTTCCCAGATTGTTGAACAAATTCTCCAAAATGAAGATCTAGAGATTGGAAACCTATTAGGAAATATGGCACATAACATCAATCTAAAATACGAGGCAGGAGCTATTGGATTTCTTAGCAAAAATCAAATGAATCGAACTGAACTATTAACAAGCGCAGTAATGTGTGCGTTATTGCCTATTATAAACAAGGAATTATATTACAAAAAGTAGATGATAAAAATACAGTTGTTCAAATACAATTTCTTAATGTCTCCACTCGAATTTAGTTCTTTAATTCTCGATGGAAATCTTTGTACACTTTGAGGTTTTCGTAAAAGGTTAATAGTTTGCTAAATCGCTCAATCAACCTTTCGT
>JAHPYY010000181.1 GCA_019058515.1 Promethearchaeota archaeon | reverse complement strand
GGATAAATACGGAGCTGACGCTTCCCGGTTCTTCATATTATTTGGAGCAAGTCCCGATTCAGGACATGAATGGTCAGACGAAGGAGTTACTTTTGCAAACAAGTTTTTAAAGAACTTTTATTTGCTTGTGACTTCAGAAATTAATTTTAATCGTACTAAATCTACGGTAATAGACGAATTATTACTATATAATTTACAAAAGACGATAAAAGATGTTGGTGAGAGTTTTGACAAGCTCGCCATTCGAGATGCGATTAACCACATTATACGCATGACAAATGAATTGAATAAATATAAAAACGAGGGTGCACTTAAGAACATTTTTAATAATGCTACCGAGCAATTAATATCAATTTTTCATCCAATCGCACCACACATTACGGAAGAATTATGGAAAATTGCCAATAAGAAGAACTATTTAAGCCTAACAAATTGGCCCTTGTATGACGAGAAGTATCTTAATAACACAAACAAAAATAAGTGGTTATTATTGAACAATGTAATTGATGATATCTCCAATATTAAAACCGCTACAAAGACCCAAACATTAAAAAATGTATCGATTATAATAGCTAACGAGTGGAAGTATCAATTTTACAAAGAGTTAATGAGTTTAATTGCAGACAATTGGAATCCAAAAGATTTAATTAAAGAAATCATGAAAAATTCAGAATACAAGAAACACGGAAAGCTCATTAGTCAAATTATTCCTAAAATAACGAAAAATATTGGAAAATATAAAAAAAAGACCTTTGGAGTCAAGGAAGAATTTGAATTTTTTCAGGAAATTAAACCTTCTCTGAAGCTGAATTTTAACTGTGATATTGAAATTGTTTCAGAAAGCGAATCCTCAGAAAAAAAAGCTTCACAAGCTCTTCCTAGTCGACCGGCTATAGTTATTACATAATAAAATAGTTTCATGCACAATCTTTTAATTGATCACAATTGCACCACATTGGTCTAGTTTTGAACTACTACTTATTCACACAAGCAAGAATCTAAACTCTTAAATTGCTAAAAACGTTTGATTTTAATCAATATATCATTATCAGACCAACTTATTCTCACTTTCACATTTTAATGACAATTTTCGAACTCAGTGTAATTTCCACAACCGGTTTTCCCTATCTGAACTTAAAGATTCAAGAATCTCCGAAAGATACTGCGTTATTTCTAAGATTTTACGATTTCTCGAAGAGTTTTGTATATGGCGATATTGAAGGAGATGATCATACATCTAAATTTGATTTAACTGCGGGTTTAATATCTGCTTTATATGAATTCGCTAAAACCATCGACAAGAGAATTAATATACTTGAATTTATCCCCCCCCAAGACGATAAAGAGGAAGACATAACGAACTTTAATAAATGCCCTAAAGGAATGGAAAGTGATGTTTTAATAACAGTACAAACAGAAAAATTTCTTAGAAATCAAGCCATTTACCTAAAAATCCTATTGATATATAAATTAATAATTTCTTTAAAAGCTCCATTAGATTCGGCCGACGAGCTCTTAGAAAACGAAAAAGAATTAATTGTAAACATCCTATTAGATCAAGAAGCTAGAAATCGAGTTTTTGATAACGAGAGTAAATTAAATGAAAAAGGAAACGCGTTTCTTAAAGAAATGATCCCTTATGGTCTTGAAGCACTATGCATTTGTTCCTTTGATTTTTCTCCAATAGTTAATATTAGTAGGAAATATAAAATAATAGATATCAATTCGATACTCCGAAATATTGGATTCATACCTGAGATTGCTCCAATGGAATGGATTTATAGACAATCATACTTGACGAATGATGTATGGGTTTATATTATTCATTCAGGCACTGGACCTACAGTAGAAAACACTCTATTTGAGCCCTATTTCTATATTTTAATAGCTAAACCCGAGAGCTATTTTGGAGAATTTCCAAGAAAAGTACAGAACACTTTTAACAAAATTCTTCAATAGACTACTTAAACTAATCTTTTCAATGAATTTGGGAAACTTCGACAGCAGATTTGATAATGTTATAAAAAGATTCTTCATTTAAAGAAGCTCCTCCAACAAGCCCACCATCAATGTTCTCTTGTTTGAACAATTCATATGAATTTCCCGGTTTAATTGATCCTCCATATTGAATTCTTATTGAATCGGCGGCTTTACTACTATATTTATCCTTAATTATATTTCTAATGAAGAAATGAATTTCTTCTGCTTGTTCGGGAGTCGCAGTCTTTCCAGTACCTATTGCCCACACAGGTTCATAGGCAATAACTGCTTTTGTTATATCTTCCTCACTTATGTCTTTAAGACTATTCTCAAATTGAAATTCAATTATATCTTTAGTTTTCCCACTTTCTCTTTCTTTTAATGTCTCTCCCACACAAAAGATTGGAATTAATCCTATACTCAATGCTTTTCTTACTTTTTGATTGATAAAATCATCAGATTCGTTGAATATGTGTCTTCTCTCGCTATGACCTAAAATCACATAATTGCATCCTATATTTCTTAAAAAATTTAAAGATATTTCTCCTGTAAACGCTCCAGTATCCTCGAAATGGCCGTTTTGTGCTCCAATACTCAAATTTGTGCCTTTAGTTATCTCAATAGCTGATGTCAAACTGGTGAATGGGGGTGCTATAAAAATATCTACATCTAAATCTTCCTTTAAAAGAGATTTCAATCCTTTTAAACTATTAATCGCATCTACTGGAATTCCCTTATTCATTTTCCAATTTCCACCAATTATAAACTTTCTCTTCATAACTTTCGCCCTAACAAATTTTAAAATTTAAGACAGCAAGAATTTACCTTTCTTGCAATAAATATTATATAAAAAATAATTATTCTTCCTTTACTATCTTTTTATCTAAACCTGTTGCATTTAATAGCGTTTTTACTTCTTCTACATCAGGTTCAAGTATTTTGGGAAGATTTAATTGATCTCTTCTTCTCTCTATCGCAGGTTGCATGGGTATCGCTTTTGCGTTATCGTATATCGTCGATGCTTGCGTGGTGTAATACTCTGGAGCTTCACCCCGTTCCACGCTGATGTTTTTCAAAATTGTAAAAATCTCTGTTAACTCGACCTTTTGAGGGCAAATCTCGTCGCAAGTATCGCAAACTGTACATCCCCAGATATTAAAGCTGTTTTCTTTTCCAAATATCTTCTCTTTTAACCCAAGCAAAGCATCAAGAATCAATCTTCTTGGATTGTATCTACCCTGAGTAATTTGAGCAACTGGACATCCACCGCTACATGTAGCACATTGATAACAATAAGCAAGTGTATTTCCGATGTTTGATTGGATAATCTGGTTCCTAAAATCAAAATCTATAGTAGCCATATTTGTTCCAATAGGTTTAAAATTCTATGTATTATAACAAGTGAATTATTTTAAAATTATTTCTTTTCAATTTTCAGTTGAATTAGTCCCATAAAAAAAGATAATAAATCTTGAGATTACTAAATTATAATAATTCCTTACATATTATTTTAAATTACCAAAATATAACCAAAAATTAGTTTATATTTAGAAAATGCAAAAAATAAAAGGTAATAATAATTCACAAAATTATTAAAATTTAATATTTTTATTTGTTTTCTTAATTTAAATTAACATAACTAAAATAATTGTATATTTAATTAATAGGATGAGTATAATGGATGTAATGGAGTTAAGATCCTTTGGAATGGATATTCAAGATAAACACAAGGAGGGATTGGTGTTAATTGATATATTTACTGAATGGTGCGGACCTTGTAAGTTTGTAAGCCCAATATTAGAAAAACTAAGCGAAGAGGGATTGTTTAAGCTTTTAGCAGTAGATCTTGACAAAAATCGCCCTCTAGGAGAGAGATTTGGAATATCAGCGATTCCAACGCTATTATTTTTCAAGAACGGAAAACTCTTAGATAAGGATATTACAGTAAATGGTCAGGTTCTTGTTCGAGGAGGATTGATGATTGGGGCCGCGGGGGAGCCAATTCTGAGGGAAATCGTTGCCCAAACTTAATTTACTATTTTTTTAACATCTCTATTTTTTGTTTAGGATAAATTGGAGGAAATAACTCTCTAATTCGTTAAAGGTTTAAAATTGTTAATTGAAAACTATTTCAAATATAGTTTGTTCAATAACTCTTGAATAATATCCATAATCAATTAATTGAGTTAAAAATTTTAAAAAGCATCAATTTTTTCAAAACTTAATAAATACAGATTAAATTATTTTGAAACTTATGAATTACACCAGAGGAGAATTATTACAGCACGAAGCGGTAATGAACCAAATGAGAAATGCGATTTACTTTCTTGGAAGATATATGATACATAACGGGGTATCAGAAGTTACTGAGCGTTTTCGCAGAATGGGAAGAAATATCGCAAGAACCTATTCTAAATATTGGATTCCTACAGATATAGTTTCTATGATGAATTTAAGAGATTTTATTGTTACAATTTATAAGAAAGTCTTTAATAGTACTGTTTCATTGAACTTCGATGCTGAGGAAAGAACACTTTTCGTTAAAGATAACGCTTGTCCATTGTGTAAATACCATTATAACGATATTGAACAGGCAGGCTGTGAGATTATCTTAGGGTTTATTTCAGAATATACGTATCAAATTAACAATAAAGAAAGGGATTCTGAAGCAATCTACTTAGAACCAATAGAAGTAAAGGATTCTCAATCATATGGGCATAAATCATGCCTACAACTCTTTAAAATAAAAAGAAGCAGTGAGGTGAATTCATAATGGGGACATTTCAATGGATAATGAAGAAGGTTACGAAAGTTTTTGGTAGAGGAACTAACGCACTATTCTATTCACTATTATATCGAGAAATCTTAAAAGAAATCAACGAAATCTCAGAAAACGAAGAAAAAAGTCTGATTATTCTCAGAGAAATAGGGAAAAGTGCTGCCCTCGAATCATGTGAACGACATTCTGGAATTTTTAAGTTCATGCCGAGTTCACCAAATAAAGTTTTACAATACTTTGAAATTCTTTGGTCAGTTGTATTTGGCATGGATTTAATTGATTATACATACGAGGAAGTGTTTATTGAAGGTCGAAAGTATAACGATTATATTTTAAAAATAAATAGATGTCCGTTATGTGGTGGATATCGTTCCGATGAGGAGGATGCATTTGATTTCGGTAAAGTTCGCGAAGAAAGCGAAGGATTAGCTTGTGGATTAAGCGGAATGTTAGAAAGCGTAGCAAACTTCATATTAAGAGTAAAAAAGAGCGAATACAGAATAAAAATCTTCGAAAGCAAGTGTATCGCTAAGGGTTTGGATTATTTAGAATTAACCTGTAAAATTTACGACATTTTAGAATGGAACGACTTAATGGATTTAGAAATTAAGGAACATGAGATAGATCATACAATCTTTAAAGACAAATATGAGAGAGAAGTAATTCAAGAAACCAAACTCGATATTGTGGATGAAATTCAAAATCTTCTCTCACTGGATAAACTTGAAGAAGTTTTTGAGCAACCACTGGAAGGTATACAAGATAGAGTGGCAAATTTGATAAGAGATAAAATGGGAATGGAACCAGATCATTTTTTTAATTATTTCTATAGCTATGAGGACGATTTGTTCAGGATCCTGGGATTTTTATTTGTCCACATATTAAATGAGTACGGAAGCTTAGTAGAAAAGAGTTTAGAAAACTCGTTATTTTCAAAAGTTATAGGATATATCTTCAAGCAATTGAAAGAAATGACAATTCTATTCCTCCCACTTGATGTAATAAACGATTACCACGATTTACTTGTTAACTTTTTAGATGGAATAGCTCCGCCTGAAATGGTACAAAATGTTAAAGCTTACACTGGTAAGGACGATATTATATTTTTCTTTGAAGGTGTTCAAATAGCGCTCGAAAACCTAGGAATAGATTTTAGTGAACTTAAAGAAAATATTTGGGAGGAACTAAGAAAAAAGCGTGAAAATGGTTTGCTAGATTCTGAAGCATCGATGGTTGATAAATCAAGAGACAAATTCCCAAATGTGATCAACATCGTACAAGAAATAGTTTTATTGGTCAGCGAATTTTTAACTATCCCTGTGAGGATTTTGGTTTCAGAAAGTCACTATGGAGTCAAAACCACCATAAATTCGATTATTTCTGAAGAAGAAGGTCTATTTGGTTCCTTTAAACAAAGGATGGACAACATTTTTGATCAAATTCAGGAATTAAGAGGTTGAAAAATCCAATTTTCTAAAACATCCCTAATTTTTCACTTAATGTAAAATAATAAAAAAAAGGCAAAAAAAGTAATTAACTTTTTAAACCGTAGAACATCAGTAAACTACTAATTACTACGGAAATTCTTACAAAGGGTAGTAAAATTCCAGGAGGGATTAAGGAATCAAATACAGAAGCAACTGTGAAAATAGTGAATCCTAAACTAAGGTAAATAAACTTTTTCCTAATTACCCCTGATGCTTGGAGAGCCTTACGGAAAAATCCGATCCCATTAAATAATAAATTCAGTATAAGAAAAACTGCAATTAGAATGAAAGTAAGTCCCCATGGAAAATCTGCTGTAGCCCCAGGATAAATAAAAGATGTGTCAATTATATCCGATCCAACGGGAGAGGGTAGATCAAATGTAAAAGAGGAGGCTGTGAAACCGAATAGAAGAACCTCGAATAATATACTCAATACTAATATCACACTTAACAGATACCATTTTTTCTCTGGGATAAGCAGTTCCGTACCTATAGTCATTGCGAAGAATATAGATGGAGCCACCCACATGTAACTTAGAATAGGATATATTAGTGGAGGATCTCCGGGAAGATTTGCTCCCGTTATGAGTACAAATAAGAAATCGGTAGTTGGACCCAACCATAGTAATCCAATAAAAATTATATTGATCGCAGCATAGGATAATAGCTTCGCTTTTAACTTGTAGGATTTATAGTAAGAGAACAAGCCTATAATAATACTAATTACCAGAACTGATAACGCAGAAACACCATTTAACAACCCAGTAAATTCTAGAGCCAAATTTATCACCTAAACTGATATATTCTTTTTTTAATTGTTTTAATAAAATTTCTGTTAAATTGATTTAACTTATTATTCTATATAATAATTTGTGTAGTTTCCATTATTGAGTAACTACCATTGACTTTCGATGTTAGACACGCTTTATTTTGTAAATTCTAATTATAACGAATTTTTGCCCCTTTTCTTAATTATTATAAAAATTAGCTTTTTCTAAAAACCAAGATTCGCTAACATAGGAGAATAATGTAAAAGATAAGATATGGATAAATTTCTTCTTGCAGAATTACACAGTGAAGCTAACATTGGAAATCACGTTAATACAATTCTTTCGTATATTGAAACTTCAGAGGATCTAAAATTAGTAAATTCTTGTATAACATTATTAGAAAAACATAATTGTAAAAATCCATTTATTTATGATTCTTTAGAGAACTTGATTATTTCAGATAAAAATGAGAATATTCGATTAAAAGCAATTAATGCGTTATTCAAACTATTTCCAGATAGAACACTTGAACCATTACTATGGGTGTTAAACAAGGATGATAACTTCAACATTTTAATTTCAGTAATAGAAAAATTGTCTAACTTCAATTTAAAAATTGTAAGAGAAGCACTAGTTAAGAAGATCAAGTCTATCTTGTTATCGAATGATATCAAATGTAAAATAAACTCATCAGGATATAAAGAAGAATTAGCGACTTACGAGGCTAGAGAACTCTCAGCTATACTTCTTAATATTCTATTATTTTCCATAATAAAATTAAAATTTAAAAACCTAAAATATCAATTTAAGAAAGGGTATGTGAACTGTCTTGATTATTCTAACATAGATAAACCAATTATTAATTGGCGTTCAAGGATAGAAATTAAAAATACAAAAGAACTTGATTACTTTAAATATTTTCGCAAAATAGAAGTTATTCGGTTATTTCCAATTAATTGGGTTATAAAAAATGAGTTAAATCTAAATTATTTCATAAATCATACAAAAGCATTGCAATTCCTCCCTCAAAAGGTTGTTAGATGTGGTATTTTTGCTTATTTAGATTCTTTAGAAAATAGTATCCAAAATAAACATCAATTTGAGTTAAATAAACTGAAGTCGAAAATTAGTAAATTAACAATAAACCAACTAATAATTATTCTTATAAATTTGTCGATAATACTATTTATAAATTCTAAAATCTCCGATGCTAATATTAAGGTTAAAGATGGAAAAGTTCTATTTTTAGAAATTATCAATAAACCACTTTATAACATACCTCAATTTATAGAATTTTTAAATGAACTTCGCTATTTAATTTTGGACTCCTGTAAAATATACGAACTCCCTAATTGGATTAAAAACCTAAAGTTTTTGAAGTATCTATCTTTAAAAAATAATAATATTAGAGCTATTCCCCCCTGTATCGGTAAGTTAAAAAAACTAAAAAGGATTATATTAAATAATAACTCTATTGAACTTATCTCTCCTTCTCTTAAATTTACAAATTCACTTGAAGTTCTCAACCTTTCACAAAACAAATTAAAAAATATTTCTACCGAATTAGAACTCAAATCCTTGAAGTGTCTTGATTTAAGCAGCAATTATATTAAATGTGTACCAGCTAATTTTATAAAATTTCCGAAATTAAATTATTTAAACCTAAGCAATAATAAAATTGAAGAAATGAATTGGATCTCAAAATTGAGTTCATTACGTTATTTAATACTTGATCACAATAAAATAAGGACTATTCCTATTTGTTTGGGAAATTTGGTGAGATTAAGAACTCTTTCAATGCGAGATAATCGAATAAATTCTATTCCGCTCTCCGTCTTTAAAATCAAAAAACTAAGGTGTGTTGATCTAAGGTGGAATAAAATAGCTAAAACAAATGAATCAATCAATTCGATTGACTTGCTGTTATAGTTTGATTAATTCCCTTATCTATCTGTTTTCAAGATAATAATTATAAAACCAATCGACAACGTATTGAAAGAACAATCTCTCCTTTAGTATGTCATAATGAGATTTATCTTTTAAACTGGTAAGTCTCGCAATGTCTTCAGAATTTATTCTTCCCTTGGATATTAAATCCATTCTACATTTAAATTGATCTATCATAGATATAGGCCTTAAAATAATATCAATAGCATTTGAAGCCATTTTTAAGAGTTTATTATACTTCGAATTTATCTCGTGTCTTTCATTTACTTTACCAGATAAGAAGCTTTTAATATGCTTTAAGATAAGGTCTTTTTTATTATAATCAATGATTTCATTTTTTTCAAATGTACTTTGTAAAAACTGAACAATTTTAATAATGCTTTCAGCATTAACTTCGAAATTTACTAATTGCTTCTCGAATCTATCAACGAATTGCATCATCAAGAATTTTTTATATTTAACAATAATTGCTTGATTTTCTCTCCTATCAGAGCATATTTCTATAACCTCTCCTTTTGGTGTGGAATATGTGAATCCATGACCTTGAGGTCCTAAACCTCCGAGTAAAACCATAGATAAATTATAGAAATTATAATCGTCTTCCGATAAAATAGCGTCAATATTCTGCTTTAGATTGGCAATCGAGATTAAATGCTTTTTTATTTCCCTTTCAATCCAGACATCGGAAGTTCCATAGGATGTAGAATAGTGATATTCAATCGTAAATTCAAGAAAAGTTTCATCTCCTGATTCAATATTACTGTTTACCCCATTCTTTTCTAAATGTTTTTTAAATTCTTTTATGAAAGAGGCAACGGGACCAAGGTTTTTAACGCTTAGACCATATATACTATAGTGATTAAAAAAGCTATACCTTATATATTGAAATAGTTGATCTATACCTGCAAAATAAGTGGTAGATGCACTAACACTTTCTAGAAACAAATCGTAAAGAATTTGTGGAACTTTTTTTTTTAAAAATAGTAAAAAATAATCGGGAATATGAACGAATAAATCTCTTAGATTTGAGATTAAAATAATATCTTTTTTTAGTTGCTCGATTTCTATGTAATCGTTCTTATTAAGTTTTCTTTCGAATAATCCATAGTCATTGAAAAACTTTAGATACTTGATAAACTTTCCTAAACTGGATACTTGATATGCTGCACTCACTTCCTGAATGCATTCTTTTAACAAATCACTTATAATCTTGTACCGCTTAGGAACTTTTTTTATATCCAAGTATAATCCCAGTTTATCGGAATATTTAAGAAATTTCTCGAAGTTCTCAAATTGTTTATTTATTAAATAATTTGAAAGAATTTGGTAAAATTTTTGCTCAATTCGATTTTTGTCTATTTCTTTTTCTGGAATTGAAAGAATTAGTTTATATGCTTTTTCAGGTAACATATCGTAAGATAATCTTCGAATTATACCGATAATTAAAATTAACCTAAATATCTAAAATTAGTCTAATAATTCTGCCACTCTTTTACTAACGCTCTGGATGTTTAAGAAAACCATACCTAACGACGCTTGATCTTTTGCCAAAACGCAGAGAATAGCATTTTCTCCAGCTTTAGATAAAATAATGATTCCTTCCTCTCCCTCGATAAGTATACGTTTGAGATTACCTCTTGAAAGTTCCTGTACAGCGCGCTCCGATACGCTTAGAATAGCAGCTGACATTGCTGATACAATACCATCGTTCACACCCCGGGCTAGAACACTGCAGATTGGTAATCCTTGTACGCTTACGATGCTAGATCCTTGAATGTCGCTATTCATTGCTTCCATTCGTCGTAGCAAATCCGTCAATTCGGCAATGTTTTCGCTCATAACTTAATCAGTTATATGAGTTATGAATCAATTTAGGTTTTAAATTAAATAATCTCAATAAAGATTTAATAGAATTAAAATTATTAAATCTTTTTTATATTTAATCTTAGTTTGATCTTATATTAATCTTGATATTATATTAATTTGATATTTCTTATTAAAAAATTTTTTTATCATTCTATTTCTTATTTAATTTAATGACAGAGAATAATAAGGATAAAAACAAGCGCTTACAAAAAAAAGAACAATCCGGCGATGAAGTAGAAGCCGAGGATGAATCGAAAAAAAAGGAAGAACTCCTTAGAAAAGCAGGTACAATAGCAAAATCAGTAAAGAAATATATCAAACCCAAAGTCAAAATAGGAGCTAAAATCTACAATCTTATCCAAGATGCTGAGTCAAAGATTAACGAATTAGGTGGTAATTGCGCGTTTCCTGTTAATTTATGCGTCAATAACATTGCTGCGCATTATACAGCTCCATTTAAAGAAGAAGATACTGCCATTAATAAAGGAGATATAGTCAAGATGGATATAGGTGTACATATTGAAGGTTTCATCGTAGATACTGCGTTTAGTGTTAATTTTAATGAAGAAGATTCCTTAGAAAACCTTGTCCAATCAACCAAGGTGGCAGTTGAAGCTGCTAAAGCAATGGCTAGACCTGAGGTGAATACCAGACAAATTGGGAAAAAAATTGAGAGTGTAATTAAAGGATTTAATTTCAACCCTATAAAAGAGTTAGGAGGACATCAAATAGAGCGATGGATAGTACATGGCAAGAAACACCTTCCTGAACTGGGTTCTCAAAGAGGAGATGTTATGGAAGAAGGAGATATATTTGCAATCGAGGTTTTTGCCTCTACTGGAGAAGGATCAGTTCATAATACTAAATATTCGTATATTTATGAACTGAATCCGTATTCAGGAAGAGTGCCTCTTAGGAGAAAACTTTCGAAACAGATTCTTGGATTCGTCAATAAAAATTACAAAACTCTACCCTTTGCAGAGCGTTGGCTCGGTAAACAATTCAAAATGGGTGTTTCTTTTGGGCTTCAAGAACTAATACAACAAGGAAAACTAAAAACTCATTATGTTTTAGCGGAACAGAAAGGGATATATGTCGCTCAAACAGAAGAGACTGTATTAATAACGAAAGAGGGATACGAACAGCTAACTTAGTTAATTGAAGTCACTTTTAATAATGAAAAAATTAAATATTTGTCTAATTTCCTTAGCTACTCCCCCCGATTCACACGACGGTGCAGCAAGGTTTTTTCATGGAATATATAAATACTTAAAGCAAAAAGGACATAAAATCATTCTATTAACTGGGAAATGGAATTTCGACATAAACGATCGAAATGTTATTCAATTTAATCTAATAAAAAAACGCTTCCTTTGGTTTCCTAAATTCTGTCTAAACATTATAAAATTTCTAAACTCACACAATTTCGATATTGTTCACGGTAATGGTCCAAAAGGTGCCTTTCCAATAGTTTTTTCTAAACATCGTAGATTTATTTCAACTATTCACGATTTAGGTCCTTTTGAACTCAAATTTACAAGGATACCAATCGAAAAGCTATTAATTCGTTTTGTATCGTTGAGATCTACATTCATAACTACCTGTTCAAACTCAATCAAAAAGGAACTAAAGCTTTACATGCCTAATATTGAAAGTAAAAAAATTATTAACCTATATTCTGCAATTGATAATAGATTTAAACCTGTTCCTGATCTCGCTCTAAAATTGAAAATGGAAATGAAATTAAATGGCCCTATTGTTTTGTACATTGGGCGTATTGCTCATTATAAAGGTGTTGAAGATATTATAAATGCTTATTACATCGCAAAGAAAGACATTCCAAATTTGTGTTTATTACTGGGTGGAAAGCCTGATTATAAGATGGAAACCAAATATCAGGAATGGAAAAAAAAATTCCCAGATATAAATTTTATTGGATTCATTCCTGAAAATCAACTACCAATTTATTACAATTTAGGAGATGTATTTGTAACTTACTCATATGGGTCTGAAGGATTTGGGTTAACTCCTATTGAAGCAATAGCTAGTGGAACTCCTGTAATATGTTCCTCTCTCCCTGCGTACAAAGAAATTTTAGAGGGAAATGCTATTTTTATACCACCTCGCAAACCTGATCTGCTAGCAGAAGAAATAGTTCATTTACTAACAAATGAAGACTTAAGACAAGATTTAATAAAATCCGGATTGAACTATATTAAAAGATATAGTTGGGACTCAGTTGGTAAAAGGCTAGAGAAATTATATATAGATTTATTAGGGAAGTCTAGTAAGACATTTGCTTTGTAAACTCTCCTATACTTATATCAATAGGATTTTCAAGCTTTTTGATGATATCCAGAGTATCTCTTTTTTTTCCGATAGTTATGAAGTCAATAGCATTTTTAATGCATTCCTCCTCGTCATGGGTGTGGATCAATGGAAATCCATTGTCAATAAGGAATTGCTCTTGTGGATATGTTTCTAATGGGAAAAATTCAATCGAAGGGATTCCTAATAAGGACGATTCTCTAACCATGGTTCCACCCCCTGATAACACCAATTTTGAAAAAAACATAACTTGAGTTAAATTGTCGATATGCTTAAAAACTCTAATTCTTTTCCTGTCAGGATTAACTTTAAAATACTTTACTAAATAATCATACTGTTCATTGTTTCGAGTTATAATTATTGCGGTAATATCTCGGAGGTGGGATAATATTCTTGGTATAATTTTGGTTAGTTTCGTTTCAAATTTCTTCATTTTATTTATTAAATATCCTGCCGTTGTGGGCTCTGTCCTACACACGAAATAATCTACCTTACTTAGCTCCAAATTGTCAAGAACAGTTTCGTTAGGAACAAAATCTGAAAGCCACCCAACTTCGTCAATTCCATTAAATCTGATAATTTTATCCCGCTTTAAACCGTATTTCAAATACCAATCTAAAGGAATACAATAAGGAACGATGAGTTTATTTATATATGGAAAAGTTGTAGAACACGGACCGTATGATCTGGGTTCATCATTGAACATAATATTTGGAATTTGTAGCCCAAACGAAATTCTCATAGCTTCGGGAGATGTTATACAAAATAAAAACTCTGGTTGATGTTTCTCAACAATTAGAATCAAATCTTTAAGTCTTTGCGCGTAGGCTTTTAACTTGCCAAGTAAGGTCTCACCTCCATAGTTTCCTACAGGATTGTAATCTATTCCCCATTTTTCCAAAAGAAAAATTGTTGAATCAAAATCTCGGGCAGTTATGAACACATCATGCTTCTTTTGTAATTTATCGTATAATGGTCTAAGCATTGTTACGCTTTTTGGTTCACAAAAATCAAGCCAAATTTTCATCTCAAAAAACCTCTAATAATATCTCAAACTCTTGGCCTTTTCTCCCAAAATCCAATATTTTCTCTCACCCAATCTATTTCTTTTTTTGCTCCTTCTTCAAAGTTCGTTTCAGGGCTGAAATTTAATTCTTTATTGATTAACGTATTATCTAATTCAAAATCTTTTAGTTCTCCAGGTAACCTTTTTCGATTTGGTTGGTATTTACTAGATTCTCCTGGTTTAGGATCGTCGTATATTGGTTTTATTTCTGAGTTTAAAAGCTCTATCAATATCTCAGCTACATCTTTTACCCTATAGGAACGATTTCCACCGACATTAAATGCTAATCCTTTCGCGGTTTCGATTTTTTCAATAGCGATTTGATTAGCCTTTACTACATCATCAATATATACATAATCTCTTTTCTGCTTACCGTCGCCAAATATTATTGGAGCTTTTCCTTCTAATAGTCTTTTTATAAAGAGAGTTAGAACTCGTCCATACCACTCTCTTGGGCCATATACTATGGCGTATCTAAAAGAGACAGTTGGAAGTCCATATAATAAATAATACTGACGACAATATTTTTCAGCAGCGAGTTTGCTCACTCCATACGGCCAATGTGGATTAAGAGGATGATCCTCTCCTTCAGGTAGATATTGCGCTTGACCGTATACCGCTCCAGAAGAGGCATTTATTAAGAGTTCTACATCGTTTTCTAAAGCGCTGTTAAGTACATTTAATGTTCCTTCGGTATTCGTTCTTAAATCGTGAATCGTGTTCTGTATACCTGTGAAAACTTCTAATTCAGCGGCATGGTGAGATACAATATCAATATCTTTCATAGCATCGTTCAAAATTTTATAATCTAATATGTCCGCTTTAATAAACTCAATATTCTTGTCTTTAATGTATGCTTTATTACCAGATATTAAGTTATCAAGAACTTTTACTCCCTGGGCATTGTTATTAATGAACATATCTACAATATGCGATCCGATAAATCCCGCTCCGCCTGTGATTAACACATTACAACCTTCTATTTTCATATTGACACACAATTATATACGATTATTGGTGCACTCACATGGCATATGATTACACTTAATGCATTTACTTGGATACTTCCTTTTTAACGCATTTTCTAAGTTAATGTCTAATAAATTTGCTATGGAACATGTCCAAGCGATTATATCCGTTAGTTCTTCGCTCAAATTTTCCTTATTTAACGGAAAAGAATTAAGATTTCTTGCTAACTCTCCAACTTCTTCAACTAGCCAAATAAATGTATTACTAACGCCTCTATTTTTGTCTTTATTGAAATAAAGGGCTTTGATTAAATCTTGAAAGTCTGATAGTTTCATTATTTGCTTGCATTAATTAGCGTGGGTTACCCTCCGCTTCCTGGTGTAAATATCCAAGAAAATACTCCGAAGTGTGCTAAAATAACAACTAATATCAATGCTAACGATATTATTACAGTCGTTATCGGTCCTAGTTTAATTCCAATTGAACTATCCTCGAAAAATCTCATCAATCCCGCTCCCCCCATGGGCATTGGAGCATTTCCAGAACGTCTTTTTTTTCTTCTCGATTGGCGTCTTGACGACATTGTATAATTAAAAAAAATCAATTGTCCTTAATTATTTTACTCTTATCAAAATTTCCTTTAAATGTTTATTGAACTTAATTTCAGCAATAAATTTGATAAATTATTATTATTAGTTTTAATTATTCAAGACTAAGGTTAAAATTTAAGTAGAATTTAAAATGTTAAGAAAAAAAACCTCCTATTTTGTGCTAATTCTTACATTACTTTTTGTAGTTTCGATCCTGCTTCAAGGTTTGAGCAATAGAGAAGATATATCTATTAATCCCGAAGATGGCTTAAAAAAATCCTCTATGATTGACGAAACTGATAACATTCTCATAACAAAACTCTATAGACGCGCAAACATTAGTGGATACGGTTTAGTTAACATGGAGGATCAGCTAACCCTCAAGAATTTGAATAATAATCCCGTATATAGTTTTATGATCGGTATCCCTCTTGAATATTCTGATATTCTAATTTTCTACGAAGCTGTTGGAAGTGAAGAGAGTACGCTAATAGTTGATAGACCATCTATCACTCTGAACGAATATGAAATGTTTTTCATACATTTTGAGTCTCCTCTATTGCCTTTTCAATCAAAAACCGTTAGCTTCTTGCAGACTTACAAAGATATGGTGCATTATTTAAGTTTGCACACCACTCAGGATTTATCTTTCACTGGTTTTGTTTACCCAATATTGCCATATATAGTAGATGGGGATGTACGGGCAGAATATCTAGTTCCTTCAAGCTCAGAAGTACAGGATTATTTAGGAGGGACACTACACCCAGATGGATATGTTTATTATGAATTAAGCGATTATTTAGAGCCCTTTTTGGCTAATTTGGAGCAAAAAACGATTACAATTCATTTTACCGACTCGTCGTTAACAAAATTAAATATTATTGAACTTAATCGAGAAATTGATGTATCTGCGTGGGGTGGTTTAGAAGTAACAGATGAAATATTGATAGAAAATAAAGGCGCGATGGATGTTACTAAACTATCGCTAAGTCTTGATAGTCAAGCTAAAGGAATCCTCATATTTGATGATCTTGGAGATATTCTAGGAACGACAATTGAAGAAATTTCTGAGGAAAATCCTAAAAAATATAAAAGAATCGACATCGAGTTACAAAAAAACAGAATAGTTTTAACTCCTGGGAATCGATTTTATTTTTCAATTCAATTCTACCTACCTTATGAAAATTACTTTTCAATAAACTGGTTTGAGGAGTCTGTAACAATTGGAAAAGAGATAACACAATATGAATACATCATAGAGAATCAACAAATTCAAATTAAAATTGAAGGATCTAGCGGTTTAAAGTATTTATCTAAAGATCCTGATTCTATTGTCATTTCTCAAGGGACATTAACTTTACTTTATCTTTCGAGAAATGTTAGTCCGTTAGATGATGATATAATACTGTTTACTTATTATCTTGACATATTTGGGATGATATTTAGACCTCTTATCTTTATATTATTAATTATTAGTATATGTTCGATTTTCATCGTTGTTACCAAATCTTCGAAGGAGAAATTAGATATCTCTGATTTGGAATTAACCTACTTGCCTAGTAACGAAATAAGAGAATTCTGCTCCCTTTATGAAGATAAGAATGCGCTAATTTTGGAAATTCGTAGAGCTGAAGACGAGGTAAAACGGAAAAAATTACCTAAAAAAGCTTACAAGAATCTGCTGAGTAAAAATAATCGTAAAATCGAAGAAATAAATAGCGAAATTCTTCCTTTTAAAAAGGTATTAAAAGAATCAAATCCTGATATTAATAATATCGTTACAAGCTTAGATAATCTAGAAGCTGAGCGTGTATCCATCAAAGATGCATTAAATCTTTTAGATTCAAGATACAGACAAGGAAAACTACCTTCTAGAGAATCGTATGTAAAATTGTCTGACGAATATTTAAAAAGAAGAAAAAGAATAGATAGAAATATAGATAAAAATATACAACAGCTAAGATCTTACTTACTTTAATCCACCCATAGAAAAGAGGTGTTACACCGCATTTGAAACCTTGGCTCTTTGATATTTTAGCATGTCCAATGGATAAATTTTTCCCTTTAAAACTTTATATCTTTAAATTTGAAACCAGTAACCAAGATTTAAAATCATACTTCGAGGTCTTTAAACAAAGAAATGTCGATCTAATAAAAAGTGAAAGATTAATCGATATTTCTATAGAAGACAATGAAATATATTTGTCCGATAAAGTAGTCTTAGAAAAGACTGCAATTCAAAAATACTTAAATTTATTGAATCATAGCTTGGAGGAACTTAAGAATTTTCAAATTAAAGGTGGAAATCAATTAGCTGAGAATATTATTGAAACCCTTACCTCAAGCGTAATGTTAAAAATAATCCAATTCGCTCAAAATAAAAAGATTGACAATATTGATGATATTTTACCTGAATTATACCTCGTTAACAAGTTTAAAGTAAATACAGAAATAGAATCGGGGATTTTGTTTTGCGAAAAATGTAATCGCTGGTTTCCCATAATAGAAACTATCCCTCAAATGTTACCTGACGAGTTTAGAGATAAGGAAAAAGATATTGAATTCTTAAAAACCAAAAAAAATTTATTAGAAGAAGAATTCTTAAGTAAAGATTTAAAACCCTTTAATATCTAGCATTATTTTAGCCCGGTGGTGTAGTGGCCAAGCATTTGGGGCTTTGAACAGAAGAAAAGTAGTTTGGAAGACACCCCGCGACCACGGTTCGAATCCGTGCCGGGCTATTATTTTTTATATTTTAACTAAGTTACAACTTTTCTTAGTCAGATTCTTAAAAGGAATAATAAATATAGAATAAGAGACTTTTAAACTTAAGAGAATGAATTGCTGTATTTTGCCATGATTTTTACTGAAGTTGACATTATATTGATTTTTCAACAATTTTTCTTTTTGATATTACTGTTCATTATAGGTTTTGTAAGTACATACTTGTTTCTTCCTTATCTTATAAAATGGATGAGAAATAAACAGTATATGGGAATAGATATCCATAAAGTAGACAAACCAGAAGTACCTGAATCAGGAGGTGTAAGTCTAGTAGTTGGAACTACGATTACTTCACTAGCAGCAATTCTTTTTTTTCCTACATTATATGCCGAAATCCTTATTTTCATGTTGACCATAATTACTGCTGGTTTCATTGGTTATATCGACGATAGAACGAAACTCAAATCAATATTTAAAATTATATTGACGATTTTTACTGGTATTTTCTTATTCCTTGGTAATTATTATAATTTCATCACTATCGAATCCCCTACCTTTCCTTTTATAGGCAAAACGCGCTTAACAATCATATATCCACTGATGATACCCATAATTGTCTCAGTATTTACTAATACTGTTAATATGTTGGAGGGGTATAATGGAGAAGGGGCAGGTACATGTATGATTGCACTTGTATTTATCCTTATTTGTGCGATACTTTGGAATTCTTGGATAGCAATTTTATTTTCAGTAATAAGTTTAGCTATAATAATCCCATTTTATATATATAATAAATATCCTGCTAAAATATTCCCTGGAGATGTTGGAACTTTAAGTATGGGGGCTATGATTGCATGTATAGCGTTATTTGGGTCTTTAGAAGTAGTAGTTAGCTGTACTTTGTTAATACATATTTTTAATAGTTTTTTTGTACTAGCTTCATTGCGGGGTTTCTTAGAAAGTGGAAATATTTCAGAAGAGAGACAAGATATAATTCTGCTTGACAATGGATTGATCGAAGCATCAAGAAGGAGAAATGCGGTGTTAACGCTACCACGTTTAATACTAGCAAAAGGACCTTTAACAGAAAAGAATCTTGTATTAAATTTTTATATTATATCAATAACCTGTGGTTTTTTTTCTATTAGTTCTGTGTTGTTAATGCTATATTCAACAACAGGTTTTCCGTTAGACGTTATATTTTACGTTTTTATTACAATTATAATTTTAATTAGTATTTTGGTCTATTTGTTTCCAAGAATTAGAGGAGTAATTGTTTTAATGATTGGTTTATTAGCAACAATGGCGTTAGTTTTATATTATATAGATATCATCGTAGCCATCTTCCCCTTTCATTATATCGACTTATTATTTCTACAAATACCATTAAATATAGTACTATCGGCTCTATTATTTGTCCTGACATTATTATTAATGTATTTTGTATCAATTTTGTATTTCAGAGTTCAAGTAACCAGGATGGAAAGAAGAGAAAACTCTAAAAATTTTAAATAATAACAGACATATTAACAAGGAATTAAAATATGTTCATTTTTCAAATAGAAACCTTCAAAACAATATGAAAAAAATTTTGGTATTAGGGGCTGGAGGTCCCGCAGGGGTAAATTTCCTAAAATCTCTTAAATCTGTTGATGAAGAGATGGAATTATACGGTACGGATATAAATGTTTATCATACTTTCTTCTCAAAACCTTGGACTAATGAGACTTTCATCATCCCTAGAGCCACATCACCGGAATATATAACAGCTATTAATAAGATTGCTGAAAAGCGAAAAATTGATTTTGTTCATCCCCAACCTGATATTGAAGTCCACACAATATCTGAAAAACGAGATCAATTAAGTGCTTTAACCTTCCTTCCAAAGAAGGACACAATCCAAATTTTACAAAACAAATATCGCAGTGCGGAGATTTGGAAGGAAAATGGATTTCCTTCAATTAAAGCTATTGAGATTAGAAACGAATATGTTAGAGAAGATGTAGCTAGAGCTTTAACAGAACTAGGAAGCAAAATATGGATAAGGGCTAAAAAAGGAGCTGGGGGTACAGGTAGTACTCCTGTGGAAAACATTGAAACAGGCCTAAGTTGGATAAACTATTGGCGTTCTAGGGGTAAAAGCTGGGAATTTATTGCTCAAGAATATCTGCCAGGACGAAATTTTGCTTTTCAAAGTGTGTTCAAAGAGGGTGAATTAATTACCTCTCAAGCACGCGAGCGATTAGAATATATTTATCCATATTTAGCGCCTTCTGGAGTAACTGGTACTCCTATTGTAGCTCGTACTATTCATAATGACAATGTAAATAAAATGGCGACTAAGGCAGTTCTTACCATCGATAAAAACGCAACGGGAATTTTTTGTGTTGATTTAAAAGAAGATAAAGCAGGAATAATCTGCCCTACAGAAATTAATGCGGGGAGATTCTTTACAACTAGTTATTTTTTCTCATACACAGCTAAAAAGTTTAATCTCTTTAAAGGAAATATGCCGTATATCTATATAAAATTGGCTTATAATGAAAAATTACCAGACGGTCCTAGATACAATGTACTTCCTAAAGATCTTTATTGGATAAGACACATAGATTGTTCAGAGCATTTAGTCGACGGATCAAAACTAAAATTGATCTAATATTTCACTTTTAATATTCACTATCAATAAATAGATAAGATAAGGATTAAATTCCATTATATGTAAAAAATAAGATCAAAAACGAATTAAATGCAATTTTTGAGGTTTATATGAAAGATGAATAAACTTAATCGAATAACCTTATTTGTAAGTTATTTGGCAATAACCCTAATTGTGTTTGTATTGATTACATTTTTCATTTTACAAAAGACATTTATAGATATAATATTAGATTGGAGTTTTTATGTATTTATAGCGCTATTTGCATTGACTACCCAAGAAATGTTTAAATGGGTTAATATAGGAAAACGTGGAGAGTGGAGTGACTTGGTAATAATTTTATTTATGGGATTTTATATCTTCTTTTTCACAAAAGATATTATCACCTCGTTCATGGGCGCCTTTTCTATTTATCTTTGGTTTGGAGCTTACGAATTAAAGGAATATGCTGTAATTAATCGCCTTGTTATAATTTCCTTAATTACCTACAATGTAATATTTGTTTGCGGAGTAATTTCTTTCTACCTAGATAATCCTTTTTATCTAAATACTGCGTTTGCTTTTTCTTTTTGGATATTATTAATTTTGGGGTTTATTTTCTTTGGTAGAAGGTATTTAATTGTGTGGAGATTTATGTCTCCCGCTTATTTGACTTTATTTCTTTACATAATTGCGTGGATTGCTGTTATTTTCGTAAATCAATATACTCCAATTAACTTTTTGGAATATATTTACATAGTCCTCATATTTGTTAACATCTTAATCTATTTTTCATCTGGATTTCTCTTGGACAAATTATTAGGTGTTAAAAGATCAAAGAATGAGAAATTGACAAGTTTAGTGAATGAAGTGAAAACAAAGTTAGACTTAAATTCCAAAGTTAGAGTTGGTTTCGGAGAATATCCCATATTAAACGCAATGGCATATGGACCATTTTTTGATAGGAGAATAGCCATTATTGCTGAGGATGTTGATGAAATCCCTGAAGATGAGTTGAAAGGGATCGTAGCCCACGAATTAGCCCACACAAAGGCAAATCACACGCTAATTTTAACCTTAATTACAATTAGCGATTTAGTTCTGAGAATGATATTAAAAATTCCCGCTACTTATTACGATTATACTTTTGGGGATCCTAAACTTCCCTTGATTTATTTCATCCTATTTAATGTATCGTTATATATATTTATATACATAATCGTAAGAACATTAGAGGGAAACGCTGATCTTTACGCAAAAAAATGTGGTTATGCAAAGGAGTTAGTAAAAGCTTTATACAACTTAGAAAGCTTTTACGCGTCAGGGAGAGAAATTGGTTTAAATACCATGCTTTTATGCGAAGAAAAGATCTTTGAAAATAATAAAAAGTTGGATTACATAAGTACAGCAGAATATCTTAATAAATCAATGATAAAACCATCTAGAGGGTCTTTAATTGCAAATTTGCTAAATTCTCACCCCCCTTCGTTCTTGAGAATCGCCTCCCTTCTTGGTAACAATTTAAAACCGTTTAAACAAGCGCTCTTGCCATTTATGCTACTAAAAAGATCCAAACAAAAAAAATACGCTCAATTGTTTAAAAATGAGCGAGATTTGTTTCAAACTATTGCTATTCAAAAATTCAATGAAAGATTTCCGAATTTAATTGTGTCAGAATTCCTTAAAAACCTAAAAAAGAAGCTGATGTTTGAGAACGCTCTACAAAAAACCTATCTTTTCACTAATTTAATTACAGCTGACAAAATAATAGGAGTACTAACTGATGTCAAGTTCAAGGATAATATAGCAGATGGAGTTGAATATGTTGTGGAAATTTCAGGTAACAATTCCCAAATGTTGTTAGAAACATCATTATTTAAAAAAGAAGAAGTAGATCTAAAAGAAACTTATTACATAAAAAATAATTATCCTTTGAAGCTAGAAAACATTGACATCATTAATCAAGGGAAGGATGCAAAATATATATTCACCGATTCAGGACAAAAAAAAATTGAAAAAGAAATCACAAAAACTAAGCTACCAAATTCTACCAAATTTCTTATGAATTTGAAAAATAAGACCGTATTTTTAAAGATTAAAGCTCAACTTGATATATTTAAATGCGTTGATGTCATTCCTGCAAAAGAATTTAACGATTATATAATTATAATAGAATCTGTTGGATTAAAAGTAGTTAAAAAAGAAATTCATCTGAAAGATTTAATTGTAAAACCAAATGATATTTATTTTTCATTAAGCAAATACGAACAGTTTAGAAAAAGCGAAATCACACTATTTAACTGGGTAAAACAACATAGGATCTTAACAACGATATTTTTAAAGAAACCAGTGAATAATTTTGAAATTTGCTATGTTAATCGTATTAATGTTCAAGATAAAAAACCTGCAGAAAAGAATAATGAAAACATTGAAATATCCAATATATTCGGACAAATAAAGGATATTCCTTATCACCAAATAGAATCCGTGTCTTTTTCACTTAACTCAGCTATTCTTTATTTGAAATCAGAATTAAGTTTTTTTAATGTTATGATGTATAAACTTTTGAAGAAGTTAAATCCTAAATCGTATCTATTCTTTTTTTTCTAACAAGTTTTAATTTAATTTTTCTTTTTAATTTCCTATAATGATTAAGAAAAAGCTGAAAAGCATATTACACCTCCTTCGGATTAGGCAATATTATAAAAATGGGTTAATCTTTGTAGGCGTATTTTTCAGTGAAAATCTGCTTGATTTCACACTCTACCTTTCGTTAATTCTCGGTTTTATAATGCTATGTTGTACCTCCTCAATTAATTATATTATCAACGATATGTTGGACATGGAAAAAGATAGAAGTCATGGAGAGAAACTAAGCAAAAAACCATTAGCCTCAGGAGAATTATCGATGACATTTGCTGTGATACTTTTGTTAGTATTGATGAGTATCCCTTTATTTATTCTGATTTTTTTCGTTAGGAATTTAAATTTTGTGATAATTTTACTGTTAATTTTAATTACAGGCCAGTCATACAACTTTGTTTTTAAAAAAGTTCCGTTTGTTGATTTAATTGTTCTCTCATTGGGATATTTGTGGAGGGCTCTTTCGGGATGTGTTTTGATCGAACAATATGTTTCCGCTTGGTTATTTTTAGCGATTTTTGAAATAGCAATGTTTTTAGTAATTGCGAAAAGAAAAGGAGATCTTATCTTTTTGGGTGATAACGAGAAAGCTAGTGAGCATAAAAAAATCTACGATTATTACAGTATAAGTTTCCTCGATCAGATGCTCCAGATCGTAGCAGGGTCTATATTCATTACATATGCGTTGTATCTCATCCTGAAGTTTAACTTATTTTCTTCAGATTCTTTAATAATTGGGGAGTATATCGCAATTTTAACTATACCGATCCTTCTTTACATTTTGTTTCGATATATGTATCTTACTAGCGTTAAACCAGATTTAGCTCGAAGTACAGAGAAAGCTCTAATGGATCCGGGTATTTTAATTGCAGGATTGATAATGGGAGGTATTCTATTTTATTTCTTTTACTTCGATCAGGTAATAGAACTATTTAATTCGACTTTTTAATACTTCTATGATAGTTTTTCATAACTTTAATTCGCAAGAAAATTGTATTTAGAAAAAATGACGATTATTAAATTAGATCTCCATTTACACACAATATATTCAGGAGACTCTCTAATTAACCCAAGTAAAATTCTTCCATTCTTAAAAAGAAAAAATATTGATGGGTTAGCCATTTGTGATCACGATACTTTAAAAGGATATTACAAGCTTAAGAAAATTATCCCAAAACAGAGTCAAATTATCCTTATTCCCGGGATGGAAATTGAGACTAATTATGGAGAAGTAATCGCACTTTTCATTCAAAAAGAAATATCGTTAAAAAATCCAGATTTTTTTTGCATTACGGATCAAATAAGAGATCAGGGAGGTGTAGTTATAATTCCTCATCCTTTTGATTTTTTGAGGAGAAATAGGCTAAATATCAAGGAACTAGGAGAGACTGTAATAGGGAAACATGTAGACGGAGTAGAAATTATTAACTCGAGAATAATTTTTCCTTCCTGCATAAAAAAAGCAAAAAAGCTTCAAAATAAATTTGGTTTATTTGAAACTGGAGGTTCTGATGCACACACTTATAACGAAATTGGAAACGGTTATACCTTAATTACTAAACCAGAGAATAGTTCATTAGATGCCATTAAACAATTACTTCTTCATAAAAAATCCCAGAGTGACGGAAAACTGTCATCGCCTTTAGTTCATGCAACAACAGTACTAAATAAATTAAGGAAACGAATCTATTTTTAAATAAAAGATTTTCGATTTAAAAAATACATTCGAAAAATGCTTAATAACCCACTGTGTATATTAAATTCGAGATATACTTGATCGATTACAGAAAAAGTTTGAGTAAATTACTAAGGTTTTAAAATAAATGACTTAATTTCTAAATACTATGAAAACATCCTATGAACATGCAAAATCTGTTAATCTACCGAAATCTATTTACTCTTTAAGAATTAATTAATGGATGTTTTTAAACATTTAAACTTATCTGATGGGTTATAATTCCCATTTTAAGCGATCGAAATTTAAAGAAAGATTAAAAGTTTAAATGTTTAAAAGAATAATTATAAAAATACTAATCTATTAAAAAAACAATTATCACTTCTATCGATTCGATAAAAGTGATATGATATGGAAAAATTTTCGTGAGTTAATATGGAAAAAAAACAGCAATATATAGTAATTGGAGTAATTGCTATCATCGCAGTTGCAGGTATCATTGGTGGTGTTGCTGTATACGCAAATATGCCTAAAGGTGGTAATTTTGTTTACGGTGTCATGTATGGTCCCGTAGACTTAGATCCACATCAAGCTTGGGACTCCGCATCTATCGATGTGATTAACCAAGTTTGTGAGGGTTTGTTTGATGTTGATTTAGTAGATCCAGAACACAAGATTATACCAAATTTAGCAACATCATACTCATGGAGTGCAGATTCGCTTGAACTGACCTGTGTTTTAAGACAAGGCGTTAAATTTCACGACGACGCCGATTTTAACGCAGCCGCAGTGAAATGGTCCATTGACAGATTATACGGATTGATTGACGAGATCCAGATTGCCGAGTTATGGATGTTACCAAGTGGTGAGAACATTGTAAATAGAGTTGATGTCGTCGCCACCTATACTGTCAAATTCGTACTAAACGGCCCATACGCTCCATTCTTAGGGTTACTTGCCTCTTGGAGCGCTTATCCTCTTTCACCTGAATCAACTCCAGAAGACGAGTTAATAGATACTGCTACTGGGGATTTAGTTGGTACAGGACCTTTCATTTACGATTCGTACGAAGCTGAAGTCGAAGTGTTAATGCATGCTAACCCAACTTACTGGGGTGGTGCTCCTGCTCTTGACCAATTGATCTTTTCTGTAATCACCGATTCTGATGCCAGAAACGCCGCTTTACTCTCTAGTGATATCAACATGATTGATTCGCCACAACCCTCAATGATTGATACCTTCAAATCTGATCCTTCAATCACAGTATTTGAGGGGGGATCTTCCACTACAATCCAATACCTTGGATTTAACAACCATTTGGTTCCACAATACATGAGGAAAGCGATGTCTTACGCATTAGACTACGACTACATAATTGACGAGTTAATGCAGGGCATAGCTACCAGAATGAGATCTCCTATTCCAAAAGGTATCTTATACTCTAATACCGAAGACTTTGATGTCCCTGTATTAGACTTAACAATAGCTAGACAAGCAATCATCGATTCTGGTGAATTCACTGGCTTACCAGCTGTTACCAACGATGCCGCTTGGGAAGCTCTCGCAACTGACAGTCCCCTCGCTACCTATAACTATACGTATAACATAGGTAACCAAATGCGTGAGGACATGTTAGTTCTTTGTCAAGATAACTTCGGTAAAATTGGCATAGCGATCGAAGATGCGGGAATGACTTGGCAAGATTTCATCTACCGAGGATACGAAGTGGGTGGACTATCCAGAGACATGTTGGAATTGTTCTTTATTGGTTGGATTCCAGATTACAACGATCCAAGCAACTTCATTAACATGTTAATGACTAACAAGGCAATTGCCAGCAACATGGCTCAAGTAAACGACGCTCAATTGCAAACTTGGATGGAAGAAGCAGTAGGAGAGACAGATCCTGTAGCACGTGAACAGTTGTACGACAATATCCAAGAACGCTGTATTGAAGTAATCTATCCATGGGCAATGTGCTATGTAAGCGACATAATCGACGCTTACCAAGCTAATGTAAGAGGCTTTGTCTCTAACCCATTAAAGAACATCTTCAAAACAGTTTACATCGTGTAAATAAAGCTGTATGATTAGCAAAATTATAATTAACCCTTTTTTTTTATTTTTGGATCCTTAAACTTCAAATCTTATTAGTTGTTAAACCGTCTCTAATTATTCGCTCAAAAATTTAAATAATTATGACCTTACTTATAACCTAAATAATCTGAATGAAAATCTTTTTTAAAGACTCCGTAATTTAACCTTATAAACATAAAAAAACGAATGAAACGGTTTGATGCCGAGTAGTAAATTCCTAAGAACCTACAAAAACGATATTGCACCTATTGGTTTCTTTTTCGATCTATTTAAAACCGAAGACTTCGAGATTCCTATATTACCCTTACCGATGCGTATCGATAAGATGATTAAAGGAGAGCCTACTTTTTTTGTTATTCCAGATTTGAATAAAGTGGATGAAATTTGCACTAAACTAGATCTGGCGTTTAATATTAAAATCTTTTACTTGCTTGGATTCGTTAATTTAATTTCGTACGGCAAAAAGAAGTTTTCCGAAAAAGTTAAACTCGAGGTTAAGAAAGAAACGATTAGGGATTGGTACAACAGTTCGTTATTATTTATGGGGGATATTCCAAGTTTAACAGAAGATTTCACTTTTATGTTAATAGAATATCTTGAAATGTATGCAGATTTTCTAAATCAAGAGTATTCCAAAGAAAGTGAAGAACACAAGGAGCTTTTAAAAAAATACTGTGAAATAGTCATTAAGTATTTTGACCAAAAAATCGATGATAATAAATTCACCGTAGTTGAAAATGGGGAGAATAATACTGTTCAATTGTACAAACAAAAGCGTCAAAATTACTATCCCGAAATAGTGACAACTGAAATTACTTATAGTTCAAATGAGCTGGAGAAAACTCTACGTAAAAATTTCATACCTTATTTAATTTACGACGATCTTTTAGAAGTCTTTCATTTTAACAAAATGTTGTTAAGTGACGAATACCAGAATGTAATCGATTTAAAAACGTGGAAACTTAATGGAATAATTAATAAAAGATCTACCATTAAGCATGATATTGTTGATATTAATGTAAAAAAGTTTAAATTGCTAACTAGCGATTTGGAGAAAATAATATGAAAATTGGAAAACTCGAAATAGATGTGTATAGACAAGGAAATTTCATCACTGCGTTACTGTTGATTTACTTCGTCTTCTTTGGATTTATCTGCAATATCTATCTAAAGGATATTGGAGAAGAGCTGCTTTTTTTATATCAAATCCTATTTAATCCCGCAACGATTCTATCTCTCGTTTTTCTTGTTGCTATTGTGTTTACGATGGCTGTTAGGGAACATTTCTTTGAATATGCGCTTAGAAATAGCATTTGGTTGACACCATTTATAATATTTATGTCTTGGTTTTGGTACTGGTTCTTGAACGGTTTTAACCTTCTGTTCATCCCGCTATACTTTGTTCGATTGGAGGGATATCTTACAATCCTTTCTATTTTAGCAATAAATTTTTTTACTGCGGTGATAGCATCAGTTCTAAAGGAGAAATACAATAGATACATTGAGAAAATTAAACGAATTAGACCATACAGGAAAAAAATATAATTAAAAAATAAAAATTAAAGGTGAGTAAAAAAAATGAGTATGGTAAAGTACATAATTAGAAGGTTTTTAACCTTACTCCCCGTATTATTCGGAGTACTTACATTGACATTTATTTTATCAAGAATGATGCCAGGAGATCCCGTATTGGCATTCTTAGGCGATAGATTTACGCGGGAAGATTACTTAAGAGAATTAGCAAGGTTGGGTTTAGATCGACCCATTATTGAACAATATTTCCATTATCTTGGGGATTTATTTACCGGTAACTGGGGTGTTTCAGTGTCAATAAATAAAGGTCAACCAGTCTGGGATTTAGTCTTAGAGAGGTTCACCCGTACATTTGATATTGCTATTTTTTCAATCATAATAGCAGCTATCTTAGGAATAAAAACGGGTGTAATTTCTGCTACTCACAGAAACAGACCAAAAGATACGATTCTTAGGGGATTTGCTCTAGTAGGAGTTGCAATACCAGTATTCTGGATGGGAATGTTACTAAGATATGCTTTCGCTTATATAATACCAATATTTCCAGGGTTAAATTATAAGAATCCGGGAATTGGAGACCCACCAACAATTACCCACTTCCGGTTAATAGATAGTATTTTGACGGGCCAGTTCCATCTAGTTATTGATTATCTCTATCATTTAATACTTCCTGTTGCGTGCCTATCTTTTATTACCATAGCGTCAATCACAAGACAATCGAGATCCAGTATGCTCGAAGTATTAGAACAAGATTATGTAAGAACTGCTCGTGCCAAAGGATGTAGAGAAAAAGATGTTATAAACATACACGCTCGTAAAAACGCAATGATTCCAACAATAACCGTTATTGGTTTGCAGTTTGGAGGATTACTCGCTGGAGCCATTTTAACCGAGACTACATTTAACCTCAACGGAGTAGGAGCCTTAGTTATAATTGCAATTCAGAACAGTGATTACTGGGTCTTACAGGCGGTGGTTTTCGTAACTGCTATAACATTCGTTATAATAAATCTCGGAGTGGATCTGCTCTATGGTTTTCTCGATCCACGAATAAGGTATTAGAACAACACGAATTTAATATAATAAAACGAAACAGAATAAGTGAATAAAAATGGAACTAGAAGAATTAGAGCATGAATTAATTCAAGAGGGAGAAGTAGCCGAGAAAGAAGGAATTATAAAAACGATTTTCAAGTGGACGATAAGAAATTTGAAATTTCTTGTTATCCCTGCTTCCCGATTGAAAGAATTAACTCTAAAAGAAATAGAATATGAAAAGAGAATCAGTAAAAGAAAGTTCATTAGGAGGCTTCGATCGACACTTACGATGCTAGGAATCGGAATCATATTTGTCATAGTGACATTTGCAGTGTTCGCACCTTGGCTTTCACCCTATACTTTCGATGAACTAATTGCCCCTTGGCCTGGACATTTTTCTCCTCCTTCTGAAGGTCATTTGTTAGGTCAAGGACATCTCGGTAGAGACATATTAGGAAGAATAATATACGGTGCTCGCTCCTCTCTTACAATTGCATTACCGGCTATAATGTTTAGCGTTTTATTTGGGGTCATTTTGGGAGTAATCGCGGGATTCTATGGTAGTTGGGTAGATAGCGTTATTATGAGGATTATGGATATCTTCCTTGCATTCCCCGGTTTGATATTGGCGATGGTATTTATCGCAATATGGGGCCAAAGAATGGAGTACATAATGCTCGCATACGGGATATTAGGAATACCCTATTATTCTCGCCTGATACGATCTTCCGTAATACAAGCACGCGATTTACCTTATGTTCAAGCTGCAAAAGTAGCAGGTGCAAGTAAATGGAGGATTATGTTCAGACATGTTCTACCAAATTGTATACAACCTATCATAATTTCGTTTACATTTGACATCGGTGGGATAATACTTAGTTTAGCAGGATTAAGTTTCTTAGGATTCCACGATCCTCAGCTAATAGAATGGGGAAATGATATAGCAAACGCAAGACTACATCTTTACGACGCACCCTGGGGTGCCTTTTGGCCAGGATTGATGATATTATTCGCAGTATTAGGGTTTATGCTTTTGGGAGACGGACTACGGGATGCGTTAGATCCACGCATGAAGAATCTTTAAAACCATTTGCATTTTTTTAAATATCAAATACAATTCAATGAACAATTCAGAAAATTCGAAAAAATTTTTAAAACAAGCGATGAGAAAATGGTAGAAAGCGAAGTTTCTAATCAAAAACTAATAGAAATTAAAGATTTGAAGACTCAATTCTTTACTGAAGAAGGAGTCGTAAAAGCAGTTGATGGAGTTTCGTTCGATATTTATCCTGATGAAGTATTAGGCTTAGTTGGAGAAACTGGTTGTGGTAAAAGCGTAACAGCCCTTTCGATATTGCGTCTGGTAAGAGCTCCCGGCAAGATTGTACAAGGAGAAATTTTGTTCAAGGGTACTAATTTACTTAAACTATCAGAAGAAGAGATGAGGAGTTATCGTGGAAACAGAATTACGATGATATTCCAAGACCCACTAAACTCTCTTAACCCAGTTTTATCAGTTGGGCGTCAAGTTTCAGAAGTATTTTTGTTACATCAACAAGATGATATGAAGCAAGTTCTTGACGAAAGATTAGTAGTTTACGAGCAAAATGTAAAAGAATACGAGGAACTTAAAGAAAAATTTAAAAACGAAAAAGACATTCTTCCTGAGTTCGAACTAAAGGAATTAAAGTTAAAATTAAAAGAATTGAAAAAAATAAAGAAAAATAAACCCAGAATCCAAGAGATTGCGTTAGAGCGATCGGCTAAAATAATTAAAGAAGTTGGGATAGCCGATTCTAAAGAGTTGTTGAACAGGTACCCGCATGAATTAAGCGGGGGGATGCGACAAAGAATAATGATCGCCATGGCGCTATCCTGTAATCCTGCTTTACTTATCGCGGATGAACCTACTACGGCTTTAGATGTAACAATCCAAGCACAAATTCTCGAATTAATGAAAGACTTAAAACAAAGATTCAAGACTTCAATCTTAATTATCACCCACGATTTAGGCATTATCGCAGAACTTTGCGATCGAGTTGCAGTCATGTATAGTGGTAATATAGTTGAATACGCAACAGCCGACGATTTATTTAAGAAACCACGGCATCCTTATACGAAAGGACTAATTGGTGCCATCCCAAGTATTGAAAAGAAAGACCAAAAATTAATAGTCATTCGTGGAATGGTTCCAAACCTTATATATCCTCCATCGGGATGCAGATTTCATCCAAGATGCGACGAACGGTTAGAAGTATGCGAAAAAGTGAGACCAACATTTACTAAAGTAGGAGATCGCTATTATGTTGCGTGTCACTTATACGATCCCAAATACAAAGATTCTCCGAAGTACGAGTGGACAGTCGAAGAAAAAAGAACCTCAAGAGAAGTATAATTGTATAAATCATAAAAAAAACTAAAATAAGGATAAAAAAATGACTGTTGTTAACGAAAAAGTAGCAAATACCGGAAAAAAAAGAGAAGTTATCCTCTCAGTTACAAACCTAAAAACATATTACCCTATATTGGGTGGTTTGTTTAAACGAAAAATAGGAGAGGTTAAAGCCGTCGACGGTGTCACATTTAATCTTTATAAAGGTGAAACCCTTGGGTTAGTAGGAGAGAGTGGTTGTGGAAAAACCACCATTGGTAATACGATTTTAAATTTGGTCCAAGCTACAGCAGGAGAGATTCGATATAAAGAAAAACGAATCGATAATAATTTTACTCCGGATTTACGAAAGAAAATACAAATGGTTTTCCAGGATCCTGATGCGTCTCTCAACCCAAGATGGAAAATTGTTAACATTATAGGGGAGCCATTAAGGATTTTAATGGGGATGAAAAAACGAAGAGACATAAGGTTGCGGGTTTTGGAGCTGTTAGAAACGGTTTCAATGAAAATGGAACATTTAGACAGATATCCTCACGAATTTTCCGGAGGTCAGAAGCAAAGAATTGTTATTGCGAGAGCGCTAGCCTGTAATCCTGAAATAATTATATTGGATGAACCCACCTCTGCTCTGGATGTCTCGGTACAAGCACAAATTCTAAACCTCCTTAGGGATTTACAAAGAGAGTTTGAATTGTCCTATATGTTCATTACGCACGACCTTAGCGTTGTTCAACACATTGCTGATCGTATCGAAGTCATGTATCTTGGTAAATTCGTTGAAGGTGGTACGACTGAAGATGTGTTTTCAAATCCATCACATCCTTATACGCGCGCTCTATTGTCCGCTAGACCTACTTTCGATCCAAGTAGTAAATCGAACAGGATTATCTTGGAAGGGGATGTACCAAGCCCTATTAATCCCCCAAAAGGTTGCACATTTAACCCTCGTTGCCCCGAGAAGGGTAAACACGAAGGATGTGGAATGGTAGACCCTTATCACATCGATCTTGGAGGAGAAACTGGAGAACATTATATGTTTTGCCTTCCATTTAAAAAAGAGGAAAAATCATATAAAGGAGTACAGAAGATCTCTTAATAAACATAACAAATTTGTTAAATAATACCCTTTTTTATTTCTTTTTTTTAATTAAACTAACTATAATAGCATAGTTGAATAGGTATTATTTGTTAATTAAGTCAAAAAACCTTAGAATCAATATTACAAAACCGATTTTAATAAAATAAAAATGAGATACTAAATTAATCCTAGTAATGAAACAAGAAAAATCTCAAATCTTCGTAATAAAGACAACCCCTAGCACAGTCTTGGATGATTATGCAAGGCTCCTTCATATGACAAATTATGAGCAGTATTATTCAAAAAATAGCAAAATCATAATTAAATTAAATCTGAGTTGGTCCAAATTCTTTCCTTCATGCAGTTCTCCCCCATGGCAATTAGAAGGCGTTCTAAAAGCCTTAGTAGACGACGGTTACGATCCAAAAAGTTTGTTTACTGCAGAAAACCGTACAGTAGTTACAAATATTGCCAAAGGATTAAAAGGAAATAAATGGGATCCTATTATAAAAAAGTATGGAGCTTGGTTTGTTCCTCTCACGCGCATTAAATTCGTGCCTTACGAATCACTAAGACCTAAATTTCTTAAGCTTAAAAATAAGTCGTTATTTGTTTTAGATTCTAAGATATTTCCAAGCGGATTTAAAATCCCACAATTTTACGTAGGAAAACCAATTATACACACACCGACTATGAAAACTCACGGTCACACTGGCGCAAAGGGAGGGAGTTTGAAGGAGACCGAAGCAGAGTTGAAAAATGGGGGTGTAACCTGTGCGATGAAAAATGCTTTTGGAGGATTACTTACCAAAAGAAGACACTATTCTCACCAGTATATGTCCGAAGTATTAGTAGATTTATTAATTATTCAAAAACAAATACACCCTCAAATTTTAGCGGTAGTAGATGGCACAGTTTGTGGCGATGGTGCCGGTCCAAGGACAATGATCCCTCGGATAAAAAATTATCTTTTAGCAGGGTATGACCAAGTAGCAGTCGATACTGTTGTCGCCAAAATGTTAGGATTTGAACCCTTAAAATTACCCGCGATAAAACTTGCTCACGATGAAGGATTAGGATGTGGAGATTTCGATCAAATCGAAATTATCGGAGAGGATGTCTCAAATGTTAATTGGAAATTTAGTGTAAAGCGAAGTTTGGTAATCTGGGGAGATCAAATGGTGAGAAAAGGAAGTCTACAATTTTTAAATCCTTTGATGAGGAGCGAACTATTCATGAGACTTCCAATTTTAGGTTCTCTCGTTTATCACGATGTATTTTGGTACAACACAATAGGCAAAAGAAGAATAAACAAATTCAATACCACACCTTGGGGAAAACTTTTTTCTCAGTATCCAGAAAGCGTTTACTAGGTTAATTCTTAGTTTTATTCAACGATTTTTCAAAATAATAGGACTTCTAAAGTTTTATTGAAATCGAAATCAATATTTTACTCTAACTTAATATGTAATAGCGTTTCAAACGAAAATGTCTTTCCCAAATTCGGTGATTTTATGCATTTATGAACAAAAAGTTGATGTTCCTGACACCAATTAATAAGAGATGATACAATCATTTTTATTCTCCGAGGATTATTAAAATTTTCAGAATTTTTCTCGTAAAAGTTGGTTTCAAATTGGGGTTTTACCAAAACGATAATGTCTCCATCACTATAAACTAGGTTTCTGACTCTTGGAAGTATCTCTCTTAAAGAACTGAATGTCACATCAATAGTAATAATAGAGGCTTTTTCTGGTAGATGTTCTATTTTTCGAATGTCTTGCCCCAAGAGCTTCTTTACTCTATCATTACAGATAAGTGAGGGGTGAAGCAGATCTGTCGCAGTGTCAATTGAATATACCGTTTTTGCTCCGTGTTTTATAAGACAATCTGTAAATCCTCCAACAGAAGAACCAACATCAACACAAACTTTACCCTCCACTGGAATTAAAAACTCTTTTAGAGCTTTCTCCAACTTCAATCCCCCCTTTCCAACATAAGGAAACTTTTTAGTAAGCCAAATATTCGCAGAATTATCGATTTTTTTTCCGGGCTTCTCGACTAATCTTCCATTTACCATAACACATTTGTTTCTAATTAACCATTGAGCTTTCATCCTACTTTCTGTTAGTCTTCTTTCCACTAGCAGTATATCTAATCTCTCTTTCATTTTTTTCTAGTAAGTTATTGAAGAAGATAATCCAAAAATTAATTTCTTTTCAGTTTTCGATTTTCGTATTATTGGGTTTAAGTACATTTTCCGTTAAACGATAAGCTAATAAACCAATTTGGGCTTTTAAAGAAAATCTTGCCCCCAGTTTAATATAAATGAATTTTAAGAACAACCCATATAAAAATATAACGATTATTACATAAATCCAAACTGTGAATGGATCTAACATATCATTAAAAAGAAAAAAGAATAAATTGTGGAGTAAATAAGTAGTCAGAGAATAATACGAGTAGTAAAACAGAAATTTATAGCTTTTCTGCAGTCTTCGCAATCGAAATTCTTCCACATATAGAAGCGTAGAAAAGACGATCAATTCAATGCCTAATGAATAATACAACCATGGGTAAGTCCTAGGAGTGAAAAACAATGGAAATTGAAATAAAATTCCAAAAATTGCCAAAATCATACCAAATGCCAGTAAAGGGATTAAAACTTTTTTTTTAAGATACTCTCTTTTTGTTTCTTCATCTCTAGATTTGTAAACGTTAACCAATAAGTCTCCTATGACTAATCCAATGAGGAAAAAACTGTACATCTGAACAATAGGATCGAGATCCAATGTATTATATAATATATAATAAAGGATCCCAAAAAAATTTACTTCTCCTTGGAAAGGGAGGAGCAAACTTAATAGGAAATAATCGAGTATCCATAAAAAAATTGCGATTAGCACTTTAATCCAATTCGGAACCTCCAAGAGGAACCATGATATTAATAACGATATTGAAATGGTCAATAAAATAAACCAGGTCCATATCCAACTGAGATCATTAAGTCTAACTGCTACGAAAAAATTATAAGCTAAAGCAACAGAAAATAAGATTAATGCGCGGAAAAAATACTCGTACTTTAGCTTTTTTTTGCTATAAGTTTCATTTAACTCCGCCTTTTCTAATCGATTTCGGTATGAAATCATCGTACTTATTCCTGCGATAAATAAAAAAGCGCTCGCACCCATAGGGTCGAGGATAGATCCTAATAATTGTCTATATGGATAGTATTCGGATTTTAACGACCATTCCGTTAAATGTCCTAACATCATCCATAACATTGCAAATCCCCGACATACATCGATCGATTTTATTCGTTTCATTGTATAAGTAATTTCGTATTAGGATTAGGGATTTAATAGTCATACAACAAGGTTCTTAAATTCATAGTAACTAAGTGCCTCATTAATCGTGATATCTCCTTTGATTAATTTAACGAAGATTTCGCTTACAATTTCTTTTCTCTCTTTAGTGAAAATCATGTCTTCATTTTCTCTATTTAAATCTGATTTTGTAAATTGGCTGTAAGGAATTTGAGATAATAAAGCATTGTAGTTTGTTTTTAATACCTTTTTTCCTTCTCTTAGAGCAATTATTAACGCTGAAGCTTCGTGTTTAGAGATCCCATCGATCTTTTTATGAAGTTTAAACTTTGAAGTATTTTCTTCATTTACTAAAAGGATTTCTAACTTTTTCATCCCCTCAAATACGGTAAATAAATTGATTAAAATTTGACTCATAATTTTATTGGAACTCCTTCCAACTTTTATCTGGATCTTTAACTGGTTTCTGTTTTTACCCTCTAAATAATCTATACATTTCCGAATATCATCGATTAGCTCACTGAGTTTATAAAAAGTTCGAGAATATAAATAATAACTTTGTACAAAAATAGCAAATCCCAATTTTTCACCAGGATCAATGGAAAAGAGTACCTCTGAGATACGATTCACTGTAATTCTAAATTCTTTAACAACCTTAAAAATATATTTACTAAACTCGCCAGATGAGGTATCATAATATAAAAAATTAGCGTTCTTGGTAACTTTTTTTTTAGCCGTTAATTCAACAAATTCCTTTTTTGTAATAAGAATTAAAGACGCATCATTAGGAATCTTGTCGTCAAAACTTAATACCTTGAAGGAAATTTTTAATTTCTTTAACGCTTCAGTTAAACGATAAAAAAATTTAAAGGATTCAGTTAAAATATATATTTTTCTCAACTTAATATTAATAATTAAATATGAATTAAAAATTTACGAATTAATGGATATACCTCTTGAAAGATTGAAAAACCTCGTTCATTTAGAGAGTTCTTCAGTGCTTAATGGGATCTTTTCAGTTTACGGCGATTTTGGAGTTGGTAAAACGGTTTTAAGTCTCCAAATAGCGTTAAATACAATTATAGAAGGAAATAAAGTAATTTATATATATTCTAAGCCTATTTTTCCTCTCAAAATCCTTTCTGAATTAATGAAACGGTATAATTTAACTCTGGAAAGTGAACAATATAAAAATTTCGTTTTCATCAATTTAAATACCTACCGAAAGCTTTACGAAATAGTGCTAAGGTTGGAATTTATAGTTTTAGAAGAAATTAATCGAAATTTACCCTTAACAAAGTTAGTTATTATTGATTCTATTACGGAGTTATATCGTATGGTCCTTAATCCTAACAAAAAAGAAGTTAATATTAAACAAAATTTTCAATTAAATCACATTTTAGGCAATTTATCTTATTTAAATAGTCAGTATGGAGTTGAAATATTGCTGATAAACGAGATTTCGAGTAAATTAGAAGACCAGGAGTATATCACAGTGCAAAGCGGAGGATTAGTTATGGATTATTGGGTAAAATATTCATTAGAAATAATAAGAACTAATGTGTTAAATGAAAGAAAGATAGTTATAACAAAACATCCCAAACAAGAAAATACCGTTCTTACTTATAAACTTGGAAGCACTGGATTTAATGGAGAAGTTTAAACATTCCGAAAAAATTATTTAACATTTCCTAATCTAAATCTGAACGTTAAATCCATTATTTAAAAGATTAAGCTTATCTTTTTTGAGTTTCCTGAGTTAAATTTAATTGTAATCTGAAGTATTAATTCATAACATGGGAAAAACTGAACGATTAAAACTTTCGAGGTGGTTAGATCAGGTTGTTTTACCACATTACTTTCCACTCAAAAGCGATCTAATCCAAATTATTGATACTATAATTACAGCAACATTACCTATAAGAGGTCTTTTAGAACGTGGAATAACTTCAAGGGAAATAAATATAAGAATGAATATTGACGAACCTGAAGGAGAATCGAAAAACATTTACGATGAGGATCAAATCCACGAAGATATATTAACTCATTCAATCATTTTACAAGCGCTAACAGAAGCCGAAATTGATTACTCCTTCATCGCATCTGAGGAGGCGGAACCCATTATCGGAAACGGTACTTTTGGAATTACCATCGATCCCGTTGACGGATCCTCGAATGTATTGGTAAATAGAACCGTCGGTACCATTGTGGGAATATGGGACGAACAAGGAAAGATCGTGTGTGCCTTTTATGTGTTGTATGGTATTTTTACAAACTTGATTATTTCGATAAATGGGAAAGTTGCAGAATTCATTTTGGACACGACTCCTTACAGCATGACTTTTTATCATTTTATTTACGTTAGGGAATTCGAGAACCTACAACCAAAATACAATGGTATTATGTGTTTAGGAGGAAATCCTAATCATTGGCCCGACCGGTGTAGAAAATACGAACAAGAATTAATAAAAAATAACTTAAAAAATAGATATAGTGGAAGTTTTGTGGGGGATTTCCATGCGATTCTACACTATGGAGGGGTATATTCTTATTTCCCAAGTCCAAAAGGAAAAATTAGGTTGTATTACGAATGGCTCCCTTTAGCTTTTATTACAAAAACCTTGGGAGGGGAGTTCATTATCGTTGATCCTGATAATAAGGGAAAATGTTCGATAAAAAATTTCAATGAAGCAGATCCCCTAAAAAAAGAAGATGTTAACCGTATCCACTCTATAACTTGTGGAGGATTATTAGGTAGTATAAACTTCGTTCAAATGTTTTAATAAATATGGAATCTGAAAACAAAGCCGATTTGCCGTCCGACATAGTTAAATTAAACGAAAATTCTGTTGAATTTTACATATATCAAAAGGACTTAGGTAACATTCCTTCCAAGTCAATGCAGGTGTTTTACAATAAAACTATGGAACTTAACAGAGATGTGACAAGCTTAGCTATAAATACCTACGCAAATTTTTATGCGGAAGACGAGAAAGTCTCAGTCATAGAAAGCATGTCTGCTTCAGGAATCGGTGCCATAAGGATCTTTAAAGAATGCCTAAAAATTAAGAAAATCGTAATTAACGACATAAATCCTCTTGCTGTGAATTTAATAAATCAAAATATTAAGTTAAATAACCTTGAATCAAAGGAAGAGATAATTATCTCTCAAAAAGATGCAAATCTTCTTTTCAATGAAATTTCACAAAACAATGACAGGTTAGAACGTAATGAGAAATCAAAGATTGATGTAATATTAATTGATCCATTTGGAACTCCAAATAAATTTTTAGATTCAGCATTTAAAGCGATTAAAAAGAAAGACGGATTATTATGTGTTACTGCTACTGATACGGCAGTTTTATTTGGAACAAGACCCAAATCCTGTCAAATAAAGTACTTATCAAAACCGCTTCACACGGAGTACTGCAAAGAAATAGGTGCTAGAATTCTAGTGCTACATATAATCCGCCTGGCTAATATGAATAATGTAGGTGTTTATCCCTTAATGACATTCTACTCAAATCACTTTATTCGCGTGATAGCCTTGACTTTCAAAGGTAAAAAACTAATTAAAGAGTCGCTTATGAATCACGGTTTCATATTTCACTGTTTTAAATGTTTGTATAGAAGTTCTGTTGATTCACCGATAAAAGTACCTGTTAATTGCCCGAATTGTGGCGAAGACAAAAGAATTGATTATGGAGGACCCCTTTGGTTAGGAAATATACATGACTTGAGTTTTCTCAATCACATTATCACATTAAATCAAAATCTTAACTTGAAAAATAAAAAGAAGATTGATAAAATTTTGAATTTGGAAGCTCAAGAGATTAATGCTCCATTTACATATTACAATATTCATAAGTGGGGCAAGAAGTTGAATTTATCGCGGATTCCTAAACTTGAAAACATTATTACAGCAATAAAAGCAAAAGGATTTCAAGTTTCCAGAACATCCTTCGATTTCTTATCAATTAAATCGAATATTGATATTCAGAATTTAGAAACATTATTATTAGAATTAACATCCTAGTATTTTTGTAGCATGTCAAGACAGCACTCTCGTGATCCTTCCTATATTAAATCGAAAAAAGAAGGATATCGAGCCAGATCTGCTTATAAATTAGTCGATCTGCAGAAAAGATATAATATCTTCAAACGTGCGTTTTATATTCTTGATATTGGGTGTCATCCAGGCTCATGGTTGCAAGTATGTAAAAAAATTGCTGAAGAGAACTTGGAAAAGTACAATGATAAGCATTATCATCGAAACCACTTTAAAATTCTAGGAGTTGATGTAAAACGAACCACGCCTATAGAAGGAGTAACTACTATAAAAGAAGATATCACCGATTTAGAAGTTTTACCCAAGATTAATAAGTTCTTTGAAGATAAAATTGACATCATCATATCCGATGCCTCAATAAACAAAACTGGGATAAAGCAGAGAGATTCGTTAGAACAAGTAAAATTGAACTCCACAATTTCTAAACTTGCTTCAAAATTGCTTAAGAAAAAAGGAGTATTGGTCTTAAAGGCGTTTCAAGGTGAAGGTTTTGAGGAGTTAATAAGGAATTTATCTAAAACATACAACAGTGTTAGAAATTATAAACCAGAATCCTCTAAGAAGCGTAGTAATGAAATTTATGTTATATGTTTGAATAAGAAGTATGACTAAATGATTCTTCAATTAATTCTTAATGGCTCTAAGGGTGAACATTAAAGGGAGTTGAGGCATATCTTCAGGGATATACCACCAATCGTCTTGTTTTTGTTCTAAGAACGGAAATTGTTTCCAAGATATAAACGGAAATTCGTGTATAAAATCAATTATTAATCCCACTTTAATTAGACAATTTATAATATAACCCAGATTATGTACCCACCCATACTCCACTTTATTTGTTATCTCCACAGTTTCATCCGCGTATGATCCTTCCTCTTCGGAAGAAATCGGAATCTCAGAGTGAAAGTAAGGATAACGGATTTGAAACCCTTTTTCGCACCTTTCATCAAAGATCATACCCATTGGATGAGAGTCAGCAATGTAGAAAATTCCACCATCTTTTAAAAAAAGGGAAATATTCTCTGCCCAAACATCTAGATCTGGTAACCAGTAAATAGCTCCATGGCTCGTAAATACAATATCAAAGCTATTAGGCTCTAAAGGTGTGGATTTCAAATTATTTATATCAGCTTCAATAAATGTAGCCTTCAATCCAGTTTGTTGACTAAGTTTATGCGCCAATTCGATTGCTATGGGGGAAAAATCAACTCCAGTTACTTGAGCACCAAGACGCACCCACGATAAAGAATCTTTCCCAAAGTGACATTGTAAATGCAACAGCTTTTGTCCTTGGATCTCTCTTCCAATTTCCTTAATTTCAAGGTCACTAATAGAGATCCCTCCTCTAATGAAACTCTCTACATCGTAGAAATCTCCTTTGAAGTGAACTTCTGCTAATTCATCCCATCGCTTTTTATTAGTTTCAATATATTTATTCATCTTCATAAGACTAATTGAAATACTTTTATAAGAAATAATAAGGAATGTTGATTTTTTTCTACAAAAAATCTTTTTTTATTCTTCGATCAACCTTTCTTGGATTTCATCAAAGTCAATATTGTATTCTTTTCCATCGAGTGATACTTCTATCCATTCCGTTAACCAAGGACAATGATGAGGATTAAATTGGTCGAGGTTAGTTTCGTTACACTTATCAACAAAAGGGCATATAAAGCAGGGTTGTCGTGAGAACTGGTTCCATAAAAAATCTGGTCTTTTCTTGTTGATTTTAGGTGCACCAATTTGAATCTCGTTTTCGTAGTCTTCTATTGAAAAAATGTGTTTTGTCCAAGCTGCGCTAACTAGCTCTCTATTCAGCTTAATTTTTGACTGTAAGGCTAAAATCTCGACTATTTCTTCGAGATCACTCCTTTGTTTTCCTGTGATTTTTATTAACTCGTCAAAGTAAATGTCTTTTTTTTCATTTATGATTTTTAAAACCCTCTGTTCATCCTTCTTTAAATCTCTTGTAAAAGCGATTCGTGTCTCCTCAATTCTTTCTTGTCTTCGTTCAGAATCGGATTTATCATCAGGTTCTCCTTCAATATCTTTCTGAACCTTGCATTTATGTCTGCTTAAATATGTGAAGCTTTTTCCACAGAAAGGACAAACCTCTTTCTTTTTCTTAGCCATTCCAAATCCTCGTTTCAAATACTTTCATTCAAGCTAGTTAAGTTTAGTTTTTAATTAACTCGTTTATCTAACAAATGTAAAATTTTTGATCCAAAGTTTTTACAGTAGTCCTTAACTAGAGAGTAATTAAGCTTAATCTAAGATAAAATGAATGATAATTAGAAAATTAATTTTATGATTTTAACTTGTGTTTATCAAAAATACATCACTTAAATTTAATTTATTAATTGTACGTTATAGTGTTTAAACGCTCAAAATTTCAATTATGAAATACCATAAGTTGTTAAATTTAGATAAAATACATGTAAAATTAGGGTCTAAGATTCTTACTTCGAAGGTTGAACCTTTAGAGAAGAAGCTTAGTGTCAGAGCAACAAATCTAAACAAACTACTATCAGGTGGATTCCAATCGAATACTCCATATCTTATATTTGGCGCAAATAAGACTGGAAAAACTCAGATCTGTCACTATCTATGTCTAGAGTCTTACCTGTTCCAAAAAAAAATTAGCAAACGCGAAAAAAAACAAAATCAATTCTGTTCCTTATATTTTGATACTGAAAATACCTTTAGACCAGAAAAAATCCTTAATTTAGCTAATATATACGAATTAAACGGCGAAGAAGTGCTTAAATCCATACTGGTAGCAAAAATAATGAGTACAACAGCACTTCTGTTAAAATTAAAAGACAGTGAATCAGTATTAAAATCTCTTAATAACCCCCTCTTAATTATCGATTCTTTAAATAATTATTTTCGAGTTGATTTAGGGAACGCTGGAGTTTCTTACGATCAAGTTAGAAATAAAATTCAAAAAATCCTTGAGAAATTGATGTTTGTTACAAGTCAATATAACACTTTTACCATAGCTACTGCCCAAGTTTCACCTCAATTTGATTCAAACAACCCAAATCCAGAAAGACCTTATGGGAACTTATATCTTAATCGTTATTTTTCTGAATTTATATATTTAAGATTGAATGAAAATCAATATAGATATGCTAGTTTAGTGAAATCTTATACTTCTCAAGAAAAAAAAATTCTATTTAAGATTAGCGATAGTGGGATTGAAGATGTTAAAATCTAGCAGATGTGATTTGGTTACCGCTTGTTTAAATCAACTTTAAGAAATCCTCTGCGGAAATATACGAAAACTTTTTTGAAGAGACAGGGGAGTTAATAAGTGTTAGTTTCTTCTGATATTTATCCATATACCATTCGAGAATTTTCACGGCGTAGTTCAACTTTTTCTGCTTTATTGGACCAGCGTTAACATGTTCAGTTAGTTCTGGCTTAGAAAAACTTCCAACAAGATTGTTAAAGTCCATACCGATTAAGTAAATACGCTGAGTGTCTAATAAAAATGAATTTATAAAAAATAATATTCTATCACCATCAGTAAAACCTCCAGGATTGAGAATAAGTGAATTTGGCTCTACTTGGGTAGTTCCTATTACATTTTCATAATCAATTATCGTTTCTTTGAAGCCTTTAAGTCTGGAAATATTGTCTCCGTGTGCGTGAATTATCATATATGATTTCTTAAAGTTATTTTGGGAAATGCCATCTAGGTCTGAAAATACAGCATCTATAGGAAGTTTTAATTTTTCCAATAATCTAGCAGAACCATCTGCTGCAAAGTTTAAAAAATTTTTAAAAAAATCCTTGCCACAATTTTGTAAGATAGATATAACCGTGGGTTCTAAACTTGGTCCACATCCAAACACTAGAATGTTGCTTTTCGATTGAATTTTCTGATTAAAGGACTTGAGAATCTTACCTAAATCGTAATTTCCTCCCTTTTCTTGTATAATTCTTGTCAAGAAGTCTCTCGCATCGTAATCCTTCTTAATATCAAACTTGAAGTCGTTTAATATTTTGATATACCATGGTTTAAAGTCCGCATATTTATTTATTAAATTTAAGTAATTATATTCCATCTATATCATATGTTCAGGCAATAATGTGTTTAATGTTAAAAAAATTTTAAATTCTTGAGATAATTAATTAAAGCATAACCATTAAATTCAACTTTAATTTGAATTATAACTGTAAAAACTAAATGTGATATAATATGGCAGGTGAAAAATATTTTTACACGAAAACGCACCAGTGGTTCGATCCTGAAACAAAGAGAGTAGGGATAACTGCTTACGCAGCTGAACAACTTGGTGAAATATCTTTCGTTGATGTAGACGCACTTAAAGGTGCTGAATTAGCTCAGGTTGAATTCTCTGGAGATGAACCAACCTCCGACCCTATTGATGCAACAGTAGAATCAAGTAAAGCCGTAGGAGATGTGTACTCTCCAGTCAGTGGAAAGGTCACCGCTGTAAATAGCGATTTAATGGACGAACCTGAGAAGATTAACGAAGATCCATACGGAGCAGGATGGTTATTTGAAATAAATCCATCCAATTGGGATGGTGAAAAAGCTAATCTATTAGATGCGGGCGCATATTCTAGTTTTATTGCAAGCTTATAGGAGAGCTAATATATAACGTTTCATTACAACTTCCTCTTTTTTTTTCAATTTTGGTGATTTAATATAGAATTTCAGAATAAATTCGTATTAGGCTTAATTCTTAATCCTATCGCAGGAATGGGCGGCTCTGTTGGTCTAAAAGGAACAGATGGTAAGCAAATCTTAGAGAAAGCACTCGAATTAGGGGCAATTCCAACCGCAGAACTAAGAGCGTTCGAATTTCTTAAAAATTTAAACTCTATTAAATCTAAGCTTCACTTTATTACATGTCCTTTATATATGGGTGAAAATGTATTAAAAAAGTTGGAGTTTGAATACAGTCTGGTTGAAAATCCTATATTTGACAAAATTTCTTCTATTAAAGATTCCTCTTCAATCCATACTGAAATTGCGGCGAAAAGCATGCTAAATATAGGGAGCGTGAAATTGATTGTATTCGTGGGCGGAGACGGCACAGCAAGAGATATGTTACGGGGTATAAATCGAGATATTCCTTGTTTAGGTGTCCCTGCGGGTGTCAAAATCTATTCTAGTGCGTTTGCAACTAATCCTTCACAGGCAGCGTCCCTTGTTATGCAATTCTTATGGGAAGAAATTCCGATGAAAGAATCTGAAATCCTCGATATCGACGAAGAACAATACAGACGCAACATTTTGGATTCAAAATTATACGGATATGTGTTGACACCTTATTCCCCAGATTATATGCAACTTTCGAAAATGGGGTCTCCAGACACTGATTTGGATAACCAAGAGAGAATCGCTCAAAAAGTGATTGAAGAACTAGACGATAATTATTATTATTTATTGGGACCTGGTACCACTATTAAAGCGATCTCAGATGCACTTAACCTACCAAAATCCGTGTTAGGAGTAGACTTGATACATAAAGATGAGTTAGTTGCGAAAGATTTAAACGAGAAAAAAATTCTAGGATATCTCCAAAAATATCCTACTAAACTAGTAATCTCTCCGATTGGAAGGCAAGGTTTCTTATTTGGAAGGGGAAATCTGCAGTTGTCTCCTAAAGTCTTAAAAACACTGGGAATAGAAAATATTATTATCGTGGCAACAAGATTTAAACTAAATCAATTACCACAAAGAAGTTTGAAAGTAGATACTAGAGATCACGAATTAGATTCTTCATTAAGAGGATTTTACAAGGTTATTGTCGATTATGACGAATATCGTATTTGTAAAGTAGAATAAAAATAAATTGATTCACATTTTAAACATTCTAAGAAACTAGATCGATTACTCTCTGTAAGAAGTCTCTAATTTCCTGAGTTTTTATCGCCATCATATATTGCAGGGATACGAAAGTGATAATAATAAAAATAAATCCGATTACAAGGATTCTAATTGCAATTTTACGATTGTAAACATATTTAGAAGCTTGATACAGAAATATATATCCTAATGAAAATAAAAATATCAATATCGAGGCAACTATGCTCTCAATAATAAAACTTTCTTGTATATCTGGGTAGATGAATAACGCATTTCCCGACGAATCTGCTCCAAGTGCAGGAGGTTCCCTATAAATTAAATAAACAACACCCATCTGTAAAATAAATAAAGCGACATAAATCCCTAAAACCATCATGGATCTCGCCGGTATTGCTACCGCTCTCCTTCCTATGCGAATTGAGGGAAAATTAATCTTAGGTTTTCTTAATAAACTCCCAAAAACCCACGGAGTTTTGCTTTTAATTGTTTCTCCTATAGTTCTTGAGCCACTTACATCGCTCTTTTTAGGAAGTCGTGGTGAGTTATCTTTTTTTGCCATGATTCAAATAACTAACTTTATACTATTAAAAATAAAGCTTAATAAAATTAATATTTTTTTTTATTTTGAAAGACCTTACATGCTGTTAAATTTAGTTAAAATGCTTACAATAAAATTCCAGGTTTTTTCTACGCTTTCAACATCCAATCTTTCGTCTGGTGAGTGCGGATCTATAACATTAGGCCCAATCGATACCATATCCATATTCGGAAAATACTTTTTAAACATAGCACACTCTAATCCTCCGTGTACCGCCTTAATCATAATGTCTTGACCGTTTAACTCTTTATAAGTGCTTTTAATTATATCTAACAATGGGGAGTCAAAGTTTGGAGTCCAACTTGGGTAATCGCTATGAATAATTTGTTTATATTTCATGGGCATTAGCGAGAATAAAGCATTCACCCGTTCGAAAATGGTCCTTAAAGAGTAATCGTTGATACTTCTCTGAGATATCAAAATGCTACATCCCTTCGCTTCCAAGTTAAAAGCGGCAAAATTTAGAGATGTGTGAGTCAAATCTTCCAATGTAGGATGAATTGCTATTACTCCATTTGGAAGGGAATATAATATATTAAGTAAAATTGTTTGTTCTCTCTCAATTATGACAGATACAGAATCCTCCTTTATTTCTTCGAGATCAAACCTGAGATTCATGTTTCTTTCGACACTTTCATGCCGTTTGGATATTTGTGTTATAAGTTGATTAAGCTTCTCTTTTATTCTTTCAACTTCGCTTTTCTTTATGATAATCTCGACTCGAGCTTCTCTTGGAATCGCATTATGCTTATTTCCTCCTTGAAAATCACGAATGTGAATTTTAAATTCCTGATTTAATTTCCACAAGATTTGTACTAACAATATTAACGCGTTAGCCCGCTCTTTATCTATATCCATCCCCGAGTGACCTCCCAGCAACCCCGAGATTTCGATGTTAATAGGGATTAAATTCTGAGTTGAGAGATTTATATCTTCGAAGCTTAATTCAATTTCAGTAGTGAAATGGTTACCTCCCGCGCATCCTACTGTGACATCATCATCTTCTTCCGAGTCTAAATTAATTAAGTAATTGCCGTGAATTATATCCTTTTTCATTTGAACTGCTCCAGTTAGCCCAGTTTCCTCGTCAACCGTTAAAAAAAGTTCCAAGTTTAAGTTGTTAAAATTAAGTTCGCTTGTGCTAATTTTTTTAAGTAAGGTTAATCCAAGAGCTATACTTACACCATTATCAGCTCCTAGAGTTGTACCCTTAGCAGTGATCCATTTCTTGTCCCCAACCCTTTTCACTTCTAGTTTAAGGGGATCTTTGGCGAAGTTGTGCGTAACATCGCTATTCTTTTCGCAAACCATATCTAAATGACCTTGAAGCACAATACTTTTAGGGTTTTTTTCTTTCGATTGATTTTTCACAACTATATTTCCAATTTCATCAATTTCAGTTTCAAAACCCAGACTTTTTGCCTCCTTCTTTACATATTCTCTTATTGCGGCTTCATTTCCTGAACAACGAGGAATTTTGCTAATTTCGATGAAATACTCCCAGAATTCAGCGGGTTCCGCTAATTCATTACGATCAATGTCCATTTTTATCGTGTTTTAAGAAAATTTAAATATCTAATAGAGTTACAGTATTAAATATAGCATACCATATAAGAAAAATTGTATCTCGCATGAGCTGGAAAGACCTATATTCAGAAGTAAAAAAACGGAAAATGGAAACGCTTAATAAAAAAGATGTAGTAAAAGCGGTAGAACGCCACGGCAAAATTTTAGCGGTAAATGGACGATTTGAGAAACCTAAAAAAGTTATTGAACACAGCTATGCGGCTGTGAAGAAAGTAATAAAAGAAAAAGAAATTTTAAAAGAAAATCTGTCTGATTACGATGTAATTTTAATTGGATGTCCCGGAAGCGACATTTCTCCCGAAGCGCATCCCAAAATTCAATCCTTTGTAAATGACGGTGGATGGCTTATTACAACTGACTGGGCGCTTAATAGTATAATTGAACTCTTATTTTTCGGCTACATTAGATGGAATAGAAGGCGAACTGATGATGTAATAGTAACTTGTCAAATACAAGATCCCTCTCATCCCTTCTTAGAAGGTGTAGCGAGTGAGATGAAGCAAGATAAGTGGAGAAAAGAATCAAATGAGATAAGTCATAAGGAATTTAGATGGTGGTTAGAAAACAGGTCTTTTCCCATACAGGTTTTGGATTTCAAAAGAGTAAGGGTCCTAATCAGCTCAAACGAGCTCCAAATGAAATGGGGGGAATCTCCCGTATTGGTTGAGTTCAATTGCGGAGATAAAAATGGAAAAATAATACATATGATAAGTCACTCTCATCTCCAAAAAGGTGGAGAGAAGGGTAAGTATGTATCCGCTTTAATATTAACCAATATCTTGGACGAAAAAGTTTCGCAACGATACGGACTCTCAGAGAGAACTGGAGAACAATATAGTTCGGACTGGGTCTCTGAGGGAACACCCACTCAAACTGAGAAGTATGAGACTGAGTGGGTAATTCCACAAGACTTTTCAAACCCAGCACAAACTATAACACCTACAAGTCAGGATTCTAGCATATCCCAAATCCTTACATTTCCTAAAGAGCAACTTGCTTCTAATGCTATATGTACATATTGTGGAG
>JAHPYY010000180.1 GCA_019058515.1 Promethearchaeota archaeon | reverse complement strand
GTGATCGTCCCAAAAAGCCACCCATTACCTACATTATCTTTAAGAGATTGGAGCACTTCTGGGTGAGAATGCCCTAGAATCATAGCATAGTGCCCGTTCCATCCGTCGATGTATTCGTTATCGTCCAAATCCTTGATGAACGCGCCATTTGCTGATTTAAGGAAAATGGGAAATGTTCCCGCGGAAGTAAGCCCAAAAGTTCTTATATTGTGGGAAATTCCCCCAGCCAACGCATGTTTGGCTTTTTGCCAGTATTCTAGAGTTACTGGTCTGGCTTTTGTATAACGCTCTATTTCTTCATTTAAGTCTAACATAAATAACTCCTCTCTATTAAGAGAATTCTAAAAAATATTACTCTAATGTAATTCTTGTCCAAATAAAAAGCTTTTTTTGGATTACGAGACTGGTAGTTGAACTTAAAGTTCGAATTGAGGAAAAACACTAATAATAAAAAATAGTAAAAAAATTGTGTGGGATATGAATTAAGGAGTAATTTGAGCTTAAAATAAACTTCCAATTCCAGTTGGCTCTTCCTCCTCTTCTTCTTCCTCTTCTTCTGCGGGTGCTGTGGCTCCAGCCGTTGTAGCTCCACCAGTAGCAACAGGAGCCGCCATAACTGGTGCTGCGCTAGCTGAACTGATGATAGAATCGATGTCCGTGTCTTTCAATCCCGCAACTAGTTTAGTAATTTGCGATTTATCTGGGGTGACACCTGCGGCTTTAAGTATTTTTTCTATCGCTGCTTCAGTTATATCTTTAGAAGCCTTGTGCAAAAGTAAGGCAGCATAAACACTTTCCATTTTACTCTCCTTTTTTTGGTTTTTTAATTTTTAATATATTTTGAGCAAACCACTCAAAAGAGTGATCCAAGCCCCGAAATTTCATCTTCTTCCTCTTCCTCGGGTTCAGTTTTCTTTTCTGATGTAGATGTTACCGAAACCGCTACTTTTTCACCAAAAACAATCGCGTTTAGCATCGCAGCACTTGAGGCCGCTTTCTTAAAGTAGTCTTTGAGCATAGATTCGTCGAAAATCGAAGATTCAAAAAGTAGCGACAAGCCTTCTCTGTAGGCTTTTTGGATTAACGGTGTTATCGTTTCCTTGTCAAAAATTCCCAACTCAATCGCTAAGTGCTGAGCTGCGACATATGAATCGGCAAATTCTTGCTGAAATGCTTCCATGTCCATGTAAATGACATCTTTATGTATTACTTCTCCCTCTTCCCACGCAAACTTTATGGCTATAACTGATTTTATAGGTTTTATGCCTAATTTCTGAAGAACCGCTGCTTGCTTGACGTTAACGAAATCTCCTGCTTTGTGGGTAATTTTGTCTTCTCTAATCCAAATCGTATCGTTTTTTAACATCGTAGGTAATCGAAGAGTCATGTTTAATTCGCTGATAACTTGACCTGTAGGTAAACCAGTATCGCCCTCAGGAACTAAGATATCTACGGGAGTTATTTCGTCGGGTTTTGCGGGTACCATCCAGTGATTTTCCTCTAATAACCGTTTCAGATCGAAAATATCCATATTAGTAAAAAGCAAGCTTGATTGTCCAGTTAAGTTTTCTTTTAACGAATCGAGGTTTTTCTTCTCCGATTTTTTCGCGAATTTATCAATCGCTCTCAACAGCAAGTTCTTTTTAGACATCTTTATAACGGAGGATCCGCGCAATAGTTTTCTGGTAGATTGAATTTGTTTATCGTTGATTTTACCAACATCTATGATGGCAATTGTTTTGTATTTCGAGAATAAATCGACTAACTTGTCTACTTCCTCAATTTTCCATTGTGGAATCGATTTTTGTTCGATCAACTATTTACACCTCCGATCCGACTTTATATGGATGACCCATTGTAGTCTTAAGAAATAGCGATTTGATGTTATTGAACTTGTGTGGCATTTGATCTACTATGAAGTCTATAACTGTTTTTAAGTTTTCCAACAGTTTGGCTTGATCCATCGATTTTTTTCCAACCTTAACCTGAACAATGGGATGTTTAGTCACTCTAACTTTAATTACTTTCTGATATCTCTCAATAGCACTATCGAGATCCTCGGGATTATTTATAATACCATATCCACTCGGAAAGGGTTTAGGCATTTTCCCCATAGGTCCAAGAAATCTTGCTAAATAACGCGCAACTTGTGGCATTAATTTGCTTTCAACGACGAAAAAATCGTACTTTTTCACTAGCTTTTTTTTATCTTTTTTCTCTTTAGTATCTAAGGCAACTAGACCGTCGGAATCTAATGTATCAACACCAATTTTTTTTGCTTTAAGCAAGATCTCATCAGACGCAATAACGCATAAGTTTGGGATTTTTTTTGCGATAACTTGGTTGGGTAAGATTAGTTCTTTATCGATTCTCTGTTTTGGGTCTTTTAAATTAACGTCTTTGAGATTTATGATAATGTCAACGCTTTCATCAAACTTGCGCTCCTTATCTTTAAAACCCTCCTTTTTAATAACCGAGTTTTCGATGGCTTTTGACAAGGAACTTTTTAAGGTTTTATCGTCAACTTTCATCTTTAAATTTCCCTCCCTTCGAATAATTCGTCAAATTGACCTCCATCTATTTGTTTTTGCAATATTTTAGGAGAATCACCATTAATGGTTAGTCCTACTGAGATAGCGGTGCCTAAAACCGTTTTTACCGCAGCTCTATATGTTTTATCAAGGAAATTATCTTTTTTGGCTTTCACAACATTAAACACTTGTTCCAGAGTAAGGTTTCCTATTTTGTCGTTTCCTGGATCCTGACTCCCTTTCTCAACTCCTGCTTCTTTTAGCAGTAAGGAAGCTGTACTTGGAGTTTCGACAAAAATTTCGAACTTTTTAGTTTCTGGGTCGCATTCGATTCTAACGGGAACTGTTAAACCCTTAAATATCATTGTTTTTTCGTTGACAACATCTACAACGTCCTTTATGTTAATACCCGTTGGACCCACAGCTGGACCTATAGGGGGTCCACCACTTGCTGAACCACCAGTGACAAGAGCTTTTACAACGACTTTACCTTTTTCACTCATCGTTCTTCTGTATATGAGTTTAAATCAAATCTATCTAGTCAATTCTTTCAAGTCTAAGAACTTTAGAAAAGGTTAACTTCTAAACAATTCTTCCATTCCAATATCTTTGTATATTGAAACCGCTAAAATTGCGTTCTAAGCCTTTTAAGAATGATTTGACTTAGTACGAAGGTAAATACTTTAAAATTAAAAAATTTATCGTCTGGAATTATGTTTTAATCAACTATGATGTGATCGATTACCGGTTTATTTTAAACGGCTTTTTTTTAATGTACTTCAAAAATAAGTTTAAATCTATAAATTAGAATCTACAGCATAATCTTCTTCCCTGATTAAGATCGGATCTTATGTACTCATCAGAAAGAATTTTCATGACAGTCTCCAGCTTAAATTCTACTTCCTTTGCGATCTCTTCTATTTCAACGCCAGGAGTAGATATTAGTTTGAAAATTTTCTTTTTTACACTTTCTTCAACGTCGTCACTCATAGATATCCTATACCCTTTACTTTTAATAAATTTTGATGTTTGGATTTAAAATATGAGTATTAATATATAAAAATGTTTAGTTCTGAATTTACGTTCTAATTAATTATTGTTTGGGGGCTCTAACACAATTTTGTGAGTTATAGTACCGACATTTTGGATCGATGCTTCTATGATATCTCCAGGTTCTATAGGCCCTACTCCCTCTGGTGTCCCAGTAGCAATTATATCGTGTTTATAGAATGTTAAATACTTTGACAAGTATTCCATTATTTGTGGAATTTTAAATATCATGTTTTTGGTGTTTGAATTTTGTCGAACTTCGCCATTTTGGGTTAATTTAATCGACAGATTATGCGGATCACCTATTTCACTCAATTTTACTATTTTTGGACCTACTGGTGCGAATGTGTCGAAATTTTTGCTTCTGTACCAGGGTAAATTCTTATTTCTGTCGCTTATTTGCATTTTTCGCGCAGTGAAATCGATTAAAATGGTAATTCCAAGTATATTGTCATAAACATCTTCTGCCTTAATAAATTTGCACTTTTCCTTTAGGATGAAGGCTAGTTCTACTTCAAAATCAACGCGGTTAAAATCTTCACTGTTGTATAGCGCCAATGGATATCTAATGGGTTCGTTATTCGAGATTAAGCAATTGGTTGTTTTAACAAAAAACACAGGTTCTCTAGGAACAGGAGAACTCATCTCTTTAGCGTGCTCGATGTAATTCCTTCCTAAACATACTATTTTCGACGGTGTTATCTCATCTTCTCCAATCTGTACCATTTTTTTATTCTCTTATAATCCTTTTGTTCTTCTATTCATAATAGAATAATATAAAAATAATAAAATAGATAATGTTGAAATAATAAATTAGAATACACCTTATTAATTAATTTGAAAGTGATTATGTATGAACGAGATAAACAAAGAAGGAGAAGAAAAAGCACCTACATTACGAAGTCAATTAACAAAAAGGGTTGCAACTTCCGCAATATTAATTGCTGTTGGAGTTTTTTTGAGCTATCTAAATCCATTTGCGTATTTCGATATTTTTGGCACGAAAATTAATCCATTCGCACACATAATTAATGGAATATCAGGAGTATTACTTGGCGTTGCATTTTCTTGTTTAACCGCGTTTGGTATCGCAATCCTTCGCTTTTCCTTTGGAATTGGATCGATACATGCATTCCACGGAGGAATATCAGGCGCGTTAGTAGTGGGATTAGTAGCAACATTTTTGAAAAAGAAGTACCCTAAATATGTAAATTTAGCTACGCTTACCGAACCGTTAGGTACTGTTTTTATCGGAGGGACAATTGCTCAGCTAATTATTCCAACTAATTTATTTATTTATTGGGGACTATTTGCGGCGAGTTGTATTCCAGGATGTATTATCGGATATGTGATGCTGGAGATATTGAAAAAATCAGGCATATCGTGGGAGGATTTTTATAATTATTCAATTTAATCATAGATTTTCATGTTTCTTCCCGATAGGTTAAATTTTGAAGCTCTTTTGGAAAGAAGAACGCTTCTCTATGGT
>JAHPYY010000179.1 GCA_019058515.1 Promethearchaeota archaeon | reverse complement strand
GATCTACACCTTTAATTGTGGATATGTCAGATAAATTAATATGGTGTTTAACTGGGGGTATAAACTTATCAATTTCTTCTTGAGGCTCAATAATTACAGGTTGTAGAGTGTGAGAAAGGATATAACCATCGTAAGCAATCATTACTGGAAGATTAGTCCTCGAGTCCTCAGCAATTTTAAACGCTTGAATATTGCTATCATAGATTTCTTGATTATCTTCACAGATCATTTGAATCCATCCAACATCTCGTACTGTAATGAAATCTTGATGATCGGTCCAAACGCTCCAGGGAGCTCCTAAAGCTCTCGTAGCTAAGTTTAAAACAATAGGTAAGCGGTTACCGCTAGCCCACGGTAACATCTCGTACATCAGTTCAAGACCGTGAGCAGAAGTCGCAGTAGCCACTCTGGATCCCGTAGCAGAAGCTGCACAGAGGACTGCCATTGCGCTATGTTCTGATTCTACCCTTACGAATTTAGCCTTCAGGGATCCTTCCTCTATGAATTCAGAGATCTTTTCAACTACGGGACTCTGTGGAGTTATTGGATATGCAGAAACTACACCAACATTAGCTTGTCTTATGGCGTGCGCTGCAGCGTGGTTACCCGTAATTACTCTAATATCTTTTTTAGTATCAGCTTGACTTTTTTCCGCAAGAGTCACTCGATCTTCACCTCTTTCATTTCTATTGCTTTTACAGGACATTCCTCTGCACATATACCACAACCTTTGCAATAGTCAAAATCAATCTTTGGAGGGATAGTTCTCGTAATCACCGCGTCTGGGCAGTACAACCAGCAATTAAAGCAACTAGGTTTACCACTCTTAACGGGAATGCACTTTTCAAGGTCGATAAATGGTTTTAGGGTTGACCAGGTTCCCGTTTTTCCAGCCTCACCTTTCTTTACTGGCTTTTGCACTGAGCCAAGTATCCTTTGGTAATCTTTTTTTGTATTGGTCATTTCTATCGTTCTTTTTCTTGAATAGAATATATTATGAGTAAGAATTATAGTAATTTAATTCTTTTAGTTAAGCTTAAAAAGAGATTGGAACGACATTCAAATTAGATATAATGTTGTATTCACCTAATTTTTATTATTCAGCTCTTAAAATCTGAAATATACCTTATAATTAAGTGCTTTCCTCGTTTTTTACCACAAAAATTCCACTAATTCTATAGAACAGGTTTTTTAAATTTTTGTAAAAAAATAGGTTATTATTTTAGGTTCTAGATTTTAATAGTGAGAGAACTAACTGCTAGATACTGATAATTTTATGAAAGACTTTAATATTGATCAAGAAACTCTTAATTGCGACGAGGGAATGAACGATCAATTAGATAAAAGGTCATATAATAGAGATCTATGTCAAGATAATAAAAGATGCGATAATAAGGCGAGATTGAAAGAATATGAAGATCGATTTAACCAATTATTTAATAACTCGCCATTTGCTATCATCTTATTAGATGAGGAAGGTAAAGTTATAGATTGTAACCCTGCAACATTTGAATTAACCGGTTATTCAAAGGAAGATTTTTCTGGAAAAACCTATTTTTCTGATTTTACAAATAAGAAGCTCACTAAAAAATTAATAAAGAGAAGAGAGAGCATCTTAAAAGGTGAAAATCATCCCCCGATGGTTATAGAATTTTATAAAAAGGATGCTACCCAAATTTGGGTCGAAGTTCAAGATTCTTTGGTTAGTTTTGGTAATCGTAGAAGGATCCAACTATTTTGTTTAAATGTAACCAATAGAAAAGTAGCAGAAGCTTTAATTCGAGAGGAAATTAGTAGGTTAAAAGAATTAGATAACATGAGAAAAAACATTATATCGCGAGTTTCCCACGAGTTAAAAACTCCGTTGATGACGATTAATAACGCTTCTGAATTGTTGTTAACTGCCTTTCCGGACAGTTTACAAGATGAAATTTTGGAGATCGTTCACATTATTCAAAGAGGGGGCAAACGATTATACAGGCTTGTTGAAAACCTAATAAATATATCTCGAATAGAGTTTAACAAGCTTTCCTTAAGCAAAAAGCCCACTGACCTAACTAAATTAATCAAAGAAACTACAAATGAATTTTCATATCAACTACAGAAAAAACAAATTAAACTTTCTTTGGAATTACCATCGGAAGCATTAGTAAGTGTCGACAAATTGCGAATTGAACAGGTATTCACCAACCTTGTATCCAATGCCATTAAAAATACCCCCCCACAAGGGAAAATTAACATCAGACTAGAGTCAAACGAAAAATGGGTTAAAACCACTGTAAAAGACTCGGGGATCGGATTAACCAAATTAGAGAAAAAAAGGGTGTTTACGCGATTCGGCAAATTTGAACGGTATGGAGACGGATTAGAATACATCGATATTCAGGGTTCGGGATTAGGATTATTTATCTCGCAAGAAATCATCAAACTTCACGAGGGCTTCATTCGAGCTCGTTCGGAAGGTAGGCACAAGGGAGCAACTTTTGAGGTACTATTACCAAGGGAAAAAAGCGTAACAAATCTTAATTCGTTCTGACTAGTTCGTATCCTTTACGCATTAATTCGTAGTTTTTAAGGCCCAGTTTTTCCCCTAAATGTTTTAAAATAACCGTTTTTAAGTTTTCCAGACTTAATTGAGGTATAGCTTTAGATACCAATCCTAATATTGGAATATTTATGACGGGTAAGCCTTCGATGAGAAGATTGTTATCGAAAGCTAACTTGTTGATGTTAGCTACATAGATTTTAGCACCCCTTAAATTATAAGTATCTTGGAAATACTTGGGATCTTTATCAGAATTTATAACGAAAATCCCGTTAGGTTGTAGTGATTTTGCGATATCCATAGTTAGTACCGTCTCATCCAATATAATAAGGATATGGGGCTTGTAAATTTGAGAGCGATCCCATATCTTTTCATCGAAACTAAGCTTAGCATAGGCTTGAACAGGAGCACCTCTTCTCTCGGCTCCAAACGATGGAAACGCTTGTACATCTACGAAATTTCCGCTTAAATACGCGGCTTCTACCATAATTTGAGAGGCTGTAACGCATCCCTGACCCCCTCTCCCGTGAAATACGATATTTATGCGAGTTAAATCAGTAGTTTGCATCTCACACACTAAAATTATTTAATAAGAATAACTAAATTAATACTATTTAATATAAATTATTTTCAATTGTTTGAACATGAAGCACGATTCAGACTACTTTGAAGGGAGAGAAGTAAAAAAATTATTTTACCAGTATTGGGTGCCCGACGGAGAAATAAAAGCGTATATCGTCTGTATTCACGATTTGGCAACACACTCTGATAGATGTGCATTAATCGCAGAATACTTCGCTGAGCAAGGATATGGTTTATATAGTTTCGATTTAAGAGGACATTGGAGAAATAGGGGTGAGTTTCCCGGACACATCGATAGCATGGACCACCTGCAGAAAGACATAATACTATTTATAGATGTGGTAAAAAAGAAGGCCGAGGGAAAAAAAATTTTCGTTTTAGGGCATTCTTTTGGGGGATTAATCAGCTTAATCTACGCTATCAACCATCCTGCCTTAGCAGGTGTTATCGTATCCTCACCAACGCTTGGTATTATAATGGAATCACTATTTGGGAAAAAGGTCGCTAAAACTCTAACCAAATCTATCTCAAAATTAGCCCCTACTAGGATTATCGACATTGAAGTGGATCACAACCTATTAACTAGCGATCTTAAAGTGTTGAGGAAATACATCGCTGATAAACAGAAGCTTAACCAAGTAACCGTTAAAACCATAGCGGAGATGAATAATTCTATAAAATGGGCAATGGAAAATGCTCCTAAATTAATCTGTCCCGTCTTCATTATGCAGGCGGGAAACGACAAACTCGTCGATAAATCTACAACCAAACAATTTGCAGACGCCGTTAAAAGCGCAGACAAACTGTACAAGGAGTACGATGGATTTCTTCACGATTTACTTCACGAAAAAGGGCGAGATTATGTGTATCAGGACATGTACGTGTGGTTAGAAAAGCACCTTTGAGGAGTTTTTTATTAAAATAAAACTATTTAAAATAAAATTATTCGATTCTATTTAGTTTTTTTTGAAAAAAGGGAATTTATTATATACCTAACGAACTAGGATGAATAGACTCGAATTAAATTTTAAATCTTTTTAAAGCAACGCTTTCAGTTAATAAAATTCCTCAACCCATACAAAAGATTACCAATAATAAAGGTAAAATAGTAAAAATTTCGGTTAAAAAAATCCCGTAAATTACGCTTGAAAGCTAAAACTTATGTTTTTCAACAGTTCTTTGTATCTAGATCGAAGTGTGACCTCTGTCACGCCTATGATTTTTGAGATTTCCTTCTGGCTTATTTTCTTGTTCCTAAGCTTAGCCACTAAGTAAATCGCTCCCGCACACAGTCCCTTTGGATCTTTTCCGCAAATAAACGACTTATTCATGAAATTTTGAAGCATTCTGGACGCCTCTTTTTCGATGTCAATGTCTAAATTTAAGTCGGCGCAATATCTTGGGATAAGGCTGACGGGATCGATGTGTGTGGACTTTAAATTAAGCTCCCTGACTAGAATCTTGTAACATTTCTTCACAATATTGTCGCTAATCGACGCTTCTTCGAGTATTTCCTGCAATGTAATGGGGACCCGCTCTTTTTTGCACACAAAATAGGCGCAGGCTGCAACCATACCATTTATGGATCTACCCCTTAGCAATTGCTTTTTGAAAACTTCCTTGTACAGGCGGACTGCCGCTTTTTTTACGCGTTCTGGGAAGTTTAAGTTGCCACCAATGCGTTTCAATTCCGTTATCGCAATTAGCATGTTTCGCTTTTCCCAGCTAAGGTGGGTGTTCCATTTTGCCGCTCTTCGCAAGTCGGGATTTTTAATCTTAGTTCTGTCGATGATCGTGCTTAATCCTATGTCAGGCATTAAAATAGAGATAGGACAACCCGTTCTCTCTTTTCGTTCTTTTTCTTGTTTTGTGTACGCGCGTATACCACTATGGGAAATATCAAGACCACGCTCTCCAACTACTAGACCACACGCTCTACACACCGTTTCGCCGAGTTCTTGTACATCGATGGTATTTCCTCCACACTCAGGACACATATTCGAAATTGTTTCAATTTCAACGACCACGTTTTTTCTCCTCTTTTGTTATTTTTGGTGTAAAATCCTTTTTTTGTTTACAAATAATTTTATCCTATGAATAAAATATATGAGTTTCTAGTATTTAAATCTTTTTGTTGTAAAAAAGATCTTAAAAAACACCGAAAAAGGTAAAGAAAAATCTTTTTTGTACTTAATTTATTCCTATAGTAGTATTTCTTAATTATGATAATCGCGTATTTAAATCTTTTGTTATACTTTTCTAGAGATGTGTCATCGAAAATGGATAGCGTGATAGATTAGTGGTAAAAAAAGAGATGGCTATCTTCATTTTTTCGTTTTTGAATGTTTTTTTATAGCGATTACAAAAGATTTAACTATTACAATCTGAAGGAAGTTATTTAACCCATCTCATTCGATTAAATACTTTCTCATTTAATGGTAAAATGACACACAAAATCGATTTTAGATTTTTTTAGATTACAATTATAAAAAATAATTAAGAAAATTGTTATGTTATAATATATATTAAAACTTAACTTCAAAATTGAACAAAATAAGAAAAAAGAGAGATCGTATATGACCGATGAATTATCGAATCCTGCCCCTCTGGGACTAATGGGATTTGGAATGACGACAGTATTATTAAACCTTCATAATGCAGGTTTCTATCACTTAAATTCAATGATTCTAGCCATGGGCATATGCTACGGAGGGCTTGCTCAAATAATAGCAGGAATTATGGAATATAAAAAAGGAAATACTTTTGGAACTGTTGCCTTCACATCATATGGACTATTTTGGTTATCTTTAGTTGTTTTAAATATTCTACCTGTTATAGGTTTTTGGCCAACGGCAACAGAAGCTAACGCAGCTGGGTTTTACTTGGTAATGTGGGGCATCTTTACACTTTTTATGACGTTTGGTACATTAAATAAAAATATAGCACTATCAGTTGTTTTTATAACTTTGACAATCTTGTTTTTTCTACTAGCAATAGGAGACTTTACTGGAATTACAATAATCACACAGATAGCTGGATTTGAAGGAATATTGTGTGGCGCCAGTGCAATTTATTTAGCAATGGCAGAAGTACTAAATGAAACTTATGGTAAGACAATTCTACCAATTGGAAGTAGATAAATAAATTTTGAATGATTTTGGGACTAACAAATAGGTGAAAACTATTTTTTTTTTATTTTTTTTATAAAAGATTTAAACATTTCTCGGGTTCTAATTTATAAAACCGGCCTAAATAGTTTGATTTTAACACCCGTTTTCCAATCAAAACTTCGAGATTAAACCAATGTAAATTATACCGCTGATATTCGAATGTCTTGATTAGGTGTAAACTTTGTGGATGTGGGGTTTTTGTTGAAATGTGACCTGTTTTGCTTTTTTTTTGGCACACAAAATTAATTTTTAATGAGTTAAGAGTATAACACGGAAAAAAATAAAAAAAAATTTTTTCTTTCTCCTTAAATTTAAATTTAACTTCTATTACTTTTTTTTTATAAAAAAGCTACTAAAAAATTTCGGGTAGTGGTAAAAAAAAGTGAAGCTTGACGTTTTTTCCAATCTACTATTTTGAATCAATTTAATATTTAATGGAGTGACTAACGAAAAATGGCAAGGAAAAAAGAGTACGACGAAGGCGAAGATTCTGATTTGATCGATGAGGATGAGGAAGAGTTTTTTGAAAATAGGAACTATTATAACGGCGAAAAAACGTCAAAGATGGAAGAATACGAACGACAGACGGGTAAATACAGCATTTGGCGCGGGGTCGTTACCGAGGGTTTTAAAAAGTGGTTAAAGGGAGAACGCGTGTATAACCGGGATAAGGAGCGAATTTCTCTTTATGTATCTGATGACACTAAAAAACGATGGCAAGATTTTATTGAGGAAAGCAGTTTTACTACCATTTCGAAGCTGATACGCGAGTCAGTTAGGTATTTTATTAAACAAAAGGCCAATAATTCCGATACTGAGCTTTCAAATTTAAATCCTGTAACCATTTCAAACATTTCTCACGCCCTAAAGGAGCCGCTTACCAGCATCAAAGGGTATTCGCAATTACTGCTTGAAAACTATCAAAATCAATTGAGTGAACATATTGCAAACACGGTTAGAAACATTTTCGATCAAAGTATTTTGTTAGAAAACAAGATCATCAATTTTCTGGATAATATTCAGGTACAACAAAAGAGCTTCGACGTACTTCTAATCGAGGACGATATCAGTACGATTAGATTAATTACGAGCTATTTCGAAAGTAAAGGGTATTCGTGTAAAGGGGTGGTATCTGGTTCAAAAGGGATCGAGGAGCTTAAAAACAACATTCCTAAGATTGTGTTATTGGACATTATCCTCCCAGATATCAATGGGTTTCACATATGCAAAACCATTAAGTCAGATTTAGAGTATAAGAAGATACCAGTGTACTTTCTCACTGCTATTGCGGGTTCAGAAGTTGAAAAGAACTTGAACGATACAGGTGCCGATGGGTATATTTTAAAACCGTTTAATTTCTCCGACTTCGAAATTATTTTTGAGATCTTGGAAAATAACGGAAATGCTAACCAAACCGAGACCTAAAAGTTTTACACTCTTTTTATAAAACTATTATTTCATATAGGATTGCTATTGGGTTTGTAACATACAAGTGTGGTACATAAAGGTTTGTTTTGTTAATATCGACTTTAAAAAACACCTGATTGGGCATTATTTATAAATAATCTTGTTTCTTAACCGAAGGGAATTTTGTTATAGGTAAAATAATCTAAAAAACAATAATAATTAATAGGTGAAAAACCAATCATAATTTGATAAGGAATAAAAATTTTTATAATCTATAATTTTTTTTTGAGCTAAATATAAATCAATGCCAACACAAATAATCATTGGTGTGAAAAATTACTCAAATGCCACAGAAAATGGTTAAGAAAAAGAAGGGTGAAAACACCGCCGAATCTGATGACGATGATTTAGACGACATAGAGATCGAAGTTAAATTCGATAGAGACGGTGAAATCATTAAAACTAAAGAAATGAAGCGTTACGAAAAAGAAACGGGTAAATACAGCGTTTGGCGAGGAGTAGTAACTGAAGGATTTAAAAAGTGGTTAAAGGGAGAAACGGTGTATTCTCGAGATAAGGAGAGAATCTCTTTGTATGTTACTGAAAACACGAAGCAAGAATGGCAGGAATTCATTAAAAATAACAATTTCTCGACAATTTCTAAGCTTATTCGTCAAGCTGTGGACTATTATATCGAACATAAATCTAACTTAATCAGCGGTAATGTATATGAATCGAATTCTCAGGCGATTTCAAATATATCCCACGCACTTAAAGAACCTTTAACCACGATAAAAGGATTCAGTCAGTTAATACTCGAAAATTATAACAAAGATTTGAACGAAGAGGTATTGGAGACGATTGAAAACATATTTGATCAAAGCATTCTTCTCGAAAACAAAATTGTTAACATTTTAGACAACATCTCTCGAGAGAAGGAGGTCTACGACGTGCTTCTAATTGAGGATGATTTAGCTACGATCAGGTTACTCACAAGCTACTTCGAAAGCAAAGGCTATTCCTGTAAGGGCGTTATTAGTGGAACCAAGGGTATCGATCAGTTGAAAAATACTATGCCCAAATTAATACTTCTTGATATAATTCTTCCCGATCTTAACGGGTACGACCTCTGTAAGATGATAAAATCAGACAAAAACTATAAAAATATTCCAGTTTATTTATTAACGGCGATTCCAGGATCGGAAGTCGAGAAAAAAATAGAAGAAACTAAAGCCGATGGATATATACTAAAGCCGTTTGATTTTTCTGATTTTGAAATTGTATTCCAATACCTTAATTAATAGAATCTAATCTCTCAGATTCATTTCCTATTTTTAAAAAAAAAATTGGAAGAAGTGGAAAGTAGCTAAACTATTCCTACATCAATAAAGAGGAAACCTTTCTAATTTGTTGCTCAGCTACTTTTACCATCGATTCTATGATATCGGGAACTTTTTCAATTTGTTTTATTAAGCCACAGCTTTGACCTAGAGGAATAGCTCCGTTAACTAAGTCTCCGTCTAAATAAACCATTTCGTAGTATTTTGCATCTTCAAGTAGTTGCTCCATAGTAAAATCTTTCTCTTCAGCAATTTTTTCGTCTCTTTTGTCTATAAGGCCGTGATGTAACGCATACTCGTTCCTCCAAAGTCGTATTGGTCCGAGGAAACCAGTTACCATAATGGTGTCTTTTGGGACGGCGGGAGATACTATTTGTTTATACTTGGGATGGAATTCACTTTCTTCGGAAGCGATGAACCTTGAACCCATGGCAATTGCTCCTGCCCCAAGAGAAAGTGCAGCAGCAAGACCGTACCCGTTAGCAAATGCTCCACACGCAATAATCGGAATTTCAGGATGCTTTTCTTTCACCATTTGCAGAAGTACGAGTGTACCTGTTTTTTCGTAGGATTGATGACCGCCACCTTCGCTTCCAGTAACGACCATACCGTCTACGCCTGTAGCGACACACTTATCTGCTAACCAAGCTGCTGGTGCTACATGGAAATGTTTTATATTACTAATTTCTCTTAATTCTTGAAATGATTTCGTTCCTGGGAGCATTTTTGAGGTACCTGCACTCGTCAGTGCGTAAACGCATTGTTCTCTAACTCTTTGGTTTTCTTTTATGAATTTTGGTATGTTTCTACATAGTTTTTTCGCATCGAACTGCATTCTTCCAGTTCTAATATTGAACCCAAATGGTTTATCTGTATGTTCTACTACATATTCCATATCGCTTCTCATCGTTTTGAAACTATCTTTACCAAGTAAATTAGTATGGCTAAGTACTCCTAAACCTCCAGCCTCAGATACGGCAACCGTTAACTCCTTGGTGTAAAAAGGACCCATAGGGGCACTAAGAATGGGATGCTTTATCCCAAACATCTCAGTTATTTCAGTTTTAATGACCATTCTTTATGAACCAAAAATTAATGTTTTTATTGATAGTAATTAGTTTCAATGTCTTAAAAAGATATAAGTGTAATACATTAGGCGTAGAAAACAAATTGTATGCACTTAAGTAAATTCAAGTAAAATGTTTACTAAAATTTAATTAAATCTACACATCGGAAGATAAGGAAAAAATTTTTAAGTTTAAATTCGTGAATTAAGTTTGAGATGAATATTAATAATAATATTTCTAAGGAGCACACTGATAAGGAAGGTATTCTTCTTTTAAGGGTCTTAGAATTATTATTGTTATTATAAGCGATACAAATCCTTTCGAGCTTTTTCTTATACTACCACCACGGATTTGGTCGCTTTTGGTTAGGTATTATATTAAATAGTTCTGAATAGGATTTGTTTGTGTGTTCACTCTATCAATGATCGATAAATAAAATAAACGGAGGTGTAATGAAACGAATATTAAGGAATTAAAAGAAAAGATTAGCAATTTTCCAGATTCAATGGAAATTGACGTCATTATAGACATTATTAGCGATCAGAACAATTATATTGAACGCAACTACCTGTTGAATTCTTCGATTTTTCTCAAAGAAGGAGACAACAAACTAAGTTTTAAGATAACCCAGAACGCAGAAGATTTAGTTAAATTTGCAGAGACAATCATGGAACAGGAAATTATAGATTCCTATTCACCAAAATAAAAGCATTTATAAAGAATGTATAAAATTTTTTTCCAATTTTTTTAATCTAATTACCTATTGCCTACTTTTTAATAGAAAATTGTCTTAAATCGCGTAAAATTTAAAAAAATAAAAGCTATAAATAAAATAATTAAAAATAAAGAATAGATTTGGCTTAGTGAGTGTTTCTAATTTAGAAACATCTGTGGATTACTTGTGGTCCCATTTCCTTATACTCTCGTCTTGTGACCCACATTCTGTGGAATGTCTTCAAGCTCGAGAGAATCGAGCCACCTATCCATACTGAATACATCCGTTCAGGAGGGGCGATAATTTTGACATCAACGCTCTCAGGAATTTGTTCTTTAATTTCTTTGGTCAATCGCTCCTTGATTCCTGGAAACATGGTAGAACCGCCAGATAATACGATATTACTGTAAAGGTCTCGTCTAAGATCGACATCACACTCTGAAATAGCGCTTACAATGACGTCGTCTAATGGTTCTAATTCTTTTCCAATCACAGAAGGATTGAAGAAGCATTCTGGAGCTAAGAATCGCTCAACTCCTACATTTATCGTTTCACCGTCAGGTAACATGTAGCTTTTTTCCATACCCGCTACCTTTTTGGATAGCATCATCTCTTTCTCTGGATCAATTGCTACATAGCATAATTTCTCCTTAATGTCTCGGACAATTTCTTTTTCTGCGGAGGTAGTAAAGGAATATCCTTTCTGTCGCAATAATCGTTGTAAGTAAGTAGTAATGTCTCTACCGGCTAAGTCAATTCTTTGGATGGCGTGGCTTAACGCAAAACCTTCAAAAATCGGTACTACGTGAGAAACACCGTCACCAATATCTATTACGCACCCAGTAGTACGCCCTGAAGCATACAAGGATAATACTGCCTGCATGGCAACATATAGAGCAGGTGTATTGAAGGTCTCAAACATAATTTCAGCCATCTTTTCACGGTTAGGTCGTGGATTTAAAGGGGCTTCAGTCAATAAAACTGGATGTTCGCTTGGATCAATACGAAGGTCTGTGTAAAAAGTATAGTGCCAGATCTTTTCCATAGCAGTCCAGTCTTCAATGATTCCGTGTTCTACAGGAAACATTAACTTTAGGACTCCTTTAAGTTGCATTGCTTCCTCCCCGATATAATATTCGCGTGTGTAATGTTCGACATCAGTCATTATGCTCTCGTACTTAGGATAACCAATAAGTGTCGGAAATACAGACCGTGGTTGGTCTTCTCCCGCAAATCCGTTTTTCGAGATACCGGTTCCGTTATCAACCACCAAAGGTTTACTTGATAGAAAGCTTTCTTCTTCAGCCATTTTTTATTTCAACTCATTTTTTCTTTTTATTTAATTTCGGTTATATAGCTGTAGGTATATGAAAACCTAGTGGTTCAATATTTATTGACACCACAAAATTTCCATACTGAAATAATAAATACTTTTGCTTATAATCTTTTTTTATAACAAATTAAATTTGTATTGAAAAATAAATGAATTGAAGTATATATAAATTCTTTGGAAAAGCAAGATTAAATATAGCTTAAAAGTGTCGACTTAAATCGCTGCTTTCTGATACATATACGGCATATTCCAATATTCTGGAGAATAAAGCTCCAAATATTTTCCTAAAATTTGGAAGTTGGAGAAAAGTAAAAGTAAAGATTTTTTTATACATATTTTATTAAGATGTTACAGAACAGATGAATTTTAATAATTTAAAATGGGGAATCAATTAAAATACTACAGATCAGATGAAATTTGAGAATTTTGTACTGTCAGTTCAAACTTTAAAATTTGTTAAAAATAACCCAGGTTGTACTGCACCTCAAATTCGGGAAGATTTTGGCATTTTTCATTCAGTTCCTCCCGTTAGGAAAGAAAAAGATCTTTACAAGGTAATACGTTATTTAGATAGTTACGGATTTATTGACAAAAATAATCACGAGGTAAGAACCTCAGGTGGAACTCAATTTTCGTTAAAAGTTACTCATAAAGGCGAGGATTTGCTCTCTACCTTCCGCAATATTTTTCAAGACGTGCTATTCGATTATTCGTTTTTAGAAACCCTCTCAAGTGCCAAAGATCAAGTAGATATCGAGAAACTAAGGCTAGACTTTTTGAAATTCGCTAGAAACACTCTTGAAAAGTTACGAACTAATTTTCTAAACCTAATGAGAACAGATCCAGGTGTATATTATCAACCTGAGAAGAAGGAAAAGTTAAACGAAATGTTGGATGATTCTAGCGAGCTACTGCAGAAAAAAGTGGGAGAAATAATCAACAAACTCATGTAAATATTGCTTTGTCGTATTCAGTATTACAGTCAGGGCACCTAAAAGTTTGAGAAGTGTCGTTATACTTGACTTTAGAGTTATACACTGTACATTTGAACTTAGAGACTTTCATATTTTTGAGCTTTTTGAATCAATATTAAACACAGTTTAATGCTATAATATTTTATTTCCTTTATTTTATTCTATTTCGAAAAGAGAAACCACACTCCGCTTCTTAAAAATGTTCTATGAATTTAAACTGATACTTATAACAAAGTTATTTTAAGATAAATTATTATATATATTAAGACTATGACTTCCGAAGCGGATATTAAGCGCATTCAAAAAAGGCTAACAATTTTAGAGCGCGAAAACGAAACATTAAGAAATGAAGTCAACGAGTATAAGAAATTGATTGGTCGAATGAAGGCTAATCCTTTAATTATCGGTTCGGTAGAGAGAGTTATGGAAGACGGACGGATCGTGGTGTCCCATACTCCAGGAAACAGAGTTCTTCTACCCGCTAATCCAATTTTAGATGTAAAAGGTGGTGATCAAGTTACGCTACATGGTCAAAGCTTTCAGATAATCGAGGTACTCCCTCATAAAATCAGAGGGAGAGTTGCGTCTATGGAATTGTTAGAAAATCCTAACGTAAGTTTTGAGGATATTGGGGGATTAGACGCTCAAATTCAAGCTATACGAGAAATCATCGAGTTGCCGTTATTGCATTCCGAATTATTTGAACAAATTGGAATTGACCCTCCTAGCGGAGCTTTGTTATCTGGACCGCCAGGAACTGGCAAAACATTACTTGCAAAAGCAATAGCTACTTCGTCTCATGCGAGGTTTATCCATCTCGTAGGTTCAGATTTGGTACAAAAATTTATTGGAGAGGGGTCTCGAATGGTACGCGAAGTATTCTCCCTCGCAAAAGAAAATACCCCTTGTATAATTTTTATCGACGAAATTGACGCAATCGCTATTAAACGAACGAGCGAAGTGTATAAAGGGGATCGCGAGGTACAACGAACATTCATGCAATTATTATCTGAATTAGATGGTTTTGCAAACATAGAGGGCATAATGTTTTTAGCTGCAACAAATAGAGAGGATGTACTTGATCCTGCTATTCTTAGACCTGGAAGATTTGACAGAATTATAAGATTTGGACTTCCTAACGAAGAAGCGAGGCTTTCCATATTAAAAATCCACACTCGTAAGATGAATTTAGCAGATGATGTAAACCTTAAAGATATTGCTAAGCGGACGGAAGGATTCAGTGGAGCCCATCTTAAAGCGTTATGTACTGAATCCGGTATGAAGTGTCTAAGGGAGAGAGGGACATCCATAGCAAAACATCATTTTGAAATGTCCTTACTAGAAATTATGGATAAAAAATCCACCGTCAAAGAGTATATCTACTCGTAAGATGTATTATAAATTGTCGTCTTTTTATGATAACCTATTAAAACTGGGTAAAAATGAAAGAATCCAGTTTTTAAAAACTTGTATTTCAACTTCTTCAGATATTTCGCTAAGAAGAATCTCGCTTAAAATGCTTAGCATCTATTTTGAGCAAGTAGAGGGATTTAATTATTTTAAGAATATATTCCTTTCTGACGAAGAACCTGAAATGAGAATACGAGCCGGTTTCATTTTAAGGAGACATTATTTAAGGCATAAGGAATTACCATCGTTATTTTTTTACATGCTTCGAAGCTCTCAAAATTTAAAACTAAAGATCTTTGCTTTAAAAAATCTATACAAGATGAATAATTACGAGTCTAAATCGTTAATTCTAGAGCATATTAAAAAAATTGATAAGAAATTACCTGACAAAAATAACGAGAAAATTAAAGAGATTATTAACAAGTTAAATCCGAACTTTATCCTCTCCAATACATTCAAGAACATTTTCTTAAATTTATTGATATACGATTTTTATACAAATGAAAACCAATTTCATGTTATAGTTCGAGAAGGCTATGTGTTTTTATTAAACTGTGAGGGTAGTGGGTTAAATACTATACGATCTCTTGTAGGGCTTTCATCACTAAAGAGATTAGAGTATTTAAATCTGCAACGGAATTCCATTCGTAATATGCGTGGATTATCCGAATTAAAGGGATTAAAATCCTTAGATTTATCCTATAACGAAATAGATATTATTGAGTATATAGAAAAACTACCGCACCTTGAAGAGGTATTATTATCTAATAATAATATTCGGAATATTGGGTGTTTTCCTAAACTTCCGAATTTGAAAAAACTGTATCTTAATGGAAATAACATTAAAAAGATTCAAGGATTAACAAATTTATCTTTTTTGAAAGATTTAAATTTAGGCGATAACGCAATAACCAAAATGGAAGGATTAGGCAACTTAAAAAATCTAAAAAAGCTTAACTTATCGTTTAATAAAATATCCAAGATTGAAGGATTAATCCATTTAAAGAGTTTAATTTGGTTACATCTAAACGATAACCAAATACAAGTTATTGAAGGGATCGACACGCTTGTAAATTTAAAAACGTTTTATCTCTCAAATAATACGATAGAAAGTATTCAAAATCTAGACCATCTTGGTAATTTAATCAAGTTAGAAATATCCAAAAACAAGATTCACAAAATTAAGGGATTAGATCGGCTTGTAAGACTACAAGAATTATATCTTGACGATAATTTTATTGAAACTTTTGAGGGGATAAGTAAATTAGAAAGTCTTATTATTTTATTTCTCAATAGAAACAAAATAATTGAGTTTAATGAGGATCTACTTAAAGGATTGAAAAATCTTAATTTTATTTTCCTAAGTGAAAATCCTCTTAACGCCGAAAGTAGAAATCGATATTTAAAAAGAACGAGATTCCCGTAGAGTTTTATCGGTTTGGATCAATAATTTAACTTGTCATCGAGAAAGATCTCCATTAGAACTTCGTCGTAAAATTTATTTTGGATAAAGAATTGGTTTTTCCGTATGCCAATTTCTTTAAATCCTATGCTTTTGTATAAGTTTATCGCTCTTTCGTTGGTTGAAAAACAGCTTAGGATTATCTTTTTCTTGTTATTTAGCTTCTTTGCTTCTTCCAACGCGAATTCAATTAGTTTGCGGCCAATTCCTTGATCTCGATAATTCCTTGCGACGATTATTCCTAAGTTCCCTACGTGAGTAGCCGCATCCCATTCTATATTTGATATTTCACATTGCCCGACTATGTTATAAGGGGATTTTTTTCTAGTATCTTCAGCAACAATGCAAATTTCTCGTTCTCTTTTGAGAACCTCGTACCAAGATACTTTCTCGTACTCCGACCGCACAGGAAAAAAAACAGGTAGATAGAGCCCTTCCTCAACCACCTCGTTAAAATTATGCCAGATCCCGTCAAGATCTGACTTCTTGATATGTCGAAGTTTGATATGATTAAAGTGAGCTCTCATAATTCAATTTAAATAATTTATTTTCTATTTTATTATTATGGAAAAGGAAGAGGAAGAATCTTCAAAGAACGAAGATCAAGACAAAGAAAAGCTAAGGAATTTATTTCAAACAGCTTCTGATCATAAATCTAAAAAAGTAGCTAAAGAAATGGTAAAATTAACACACATTGAAACCAAGAAGCAAGAAGTCGACCAGGAAACGATAAATTTGGCTAAAACTTTAAAAACGCAATATCTTAAACACGACAGTTTCGAAAGTCTTACTAACGACGAGCTTACGATAATCGAAACATTTGAAAAAAAACGTATGTTTTTATCAAGAATTGCGATAATTGTGAACCAAAGTAGAGCCACTCTTGGTTTAAAACCATTTAACAAAGCAGAATTTGAGGAAATTTTAGGAAACCTCATTGCTAAAGGTTATTTAGCTACTGAGATAGTTAGAGATAATAGAGTATATTATTTGACTGAGCGAGGGAAATATCGAACTCAGTGAAGACAATACAACCTACTTTCTAGTCTTTTTTCAAGATCAATTTATTTATCGGAATATCTTGAATTTCTCCCGATGGGAGCGATCTCCTTATTGTGAGTGGCAAAATCTGAGACTTTAATTCGGTTTGAGCAATTTTTATAGGATCAATCAATCCTTTGGGTTTTTCGATCAAGATGGGAGCGCCGAAACTTATCTGGAGAGCCCTAGCCCCTACAATCCGCGCTTTTTCGTATCTCGTTAGAAAAATTGGCCCAATTTTTACGTATTTCTTTACTTCCCTATACTTTTTTCTTAATTCTCTAGATTCTAAGAAGCTAGACACGGTTATTCAAATCGTAGAAAGAGTAATTATTTCCTATAAATTAAAGAAATTAATTAAATTTTTCGATTTTAGTTGAGATTCTTAATAGGAGGGAAGTCTCATAAGATTGTATGGGCCAAGGGAGAATTGAACTCCCGATTTCAGTGTTAATAGCAAGTTAGCTAATAACTTTCCCGCGCGTGAGGCGGGCGTCATACGACTAGACCATTGGCCCGAATATGATTCATCAATTAAAAGCATTAATGAATAATTCGAGATCTGAATTAAATATTATTTCTTTTAGGATTATTAGAGTTTTATTAAATTAATTTAAGACATTTATTGTTCTATACTAATAACTGAGACTCTTAAACTTTATATTAAAATAAATTAAGATTGTACATGTAATTTTGATTCAAAATGAAATTTGGTGAAATTATCCATAAGTGAAAATGATTATATTTCTCATCCACTCATAAAAGACCAACTCATCAAAAGAAGGAGCTATCAAGAAAGCATATTCATCAACTGCTTGAATAATAACTGTCTGGTCGTTATTCCGACAGGTTTAGGTAAAACAATAATAGCCTTAATGTTGGCTGTTCACCGATTACACCAGCTACCTAAATCTAAGGTGATTTTTTTAGCTCCTACAAAACCGCTAGTTAATCAACACTACAACAATTTCAAAGAATTAATAAATTTACCACCAGAGACACTTGCATCCATTACGGGTTCTATAAATCCCACCAAACGGAGGGAGATATGGAATGGCTTAAAAATTGCTTTTATGACACCTCAAGTCCTACAAAATGATATCATTACAAACTTATACTCGATTAAAAATGTATCTCTCATAATTTTTGACGAATGTCACCGGGCTATAGGAGATTACGCATATTGTTTTATCGCTGAGAAATACAAAAACCAGAGTAAAAATCCCCAAATTTTAGGTTTGACTGCCAGTCCTGGTTCTACTGAGGAAAAAATAAACGAAATAAAAAAAAACTTATTTGTTAACCACATCGAAATTAGAACAGATTCTGACTCCGATGTTAAGCCTTATATCCAAAATGTTGATAACAAATGGATTAGGATAAAATTACCACCAGAATTTCTCGAGATCAAGAATATTTTTGACGATAAATTGAAAACTGCGTATAAAATCCTCAAAGGAGGAGGTATCATAGAATCATACGACATTAATAAGATCTCAAGAAAAGATTTGCTAAGAGTTAATCAAAATATTGATAGTAAGATTAATCTGACTGTAGACAATCAAGAAAAATTTAACTTGTTTTACATCAAAAAAGTCTTAGCAAACGCTATTAGAATATCGCACATGAGCGAGTTAATTGAAACCCAGGGAATTAACGCACTTTCAGACTATTTAGAAAAAAATACGGAAAAAATTAAGAAACATAACGCAAACAAATCGTTGATAGAACTCTTCTCGGACTCTGATATTATCCAAGTGTTGAAGATAACAAAATCCATTCAAGACCAAGGAATTATCCACCCAAAGTTGGAGTATTTGAAAGACTTGTTGATAAGGCAAATAGAAGAGAATTCAGATTCACGAGTCTTGGTTTTTTGTCATTATCGAGACTCGGTAAATAATATCGTGAAATATTTAAAGAAATTTAACAAAATTAAGGTGCATAAGTTCGTAGGGCAGCAGACCAAAGGATCTGATAAAGGTTTAACGCAAAAAAAACAGATAGAGTTGTTAAAAGACTTTAAAGATGGTTTTTACAATACTCTAGTTGGCACTAGTG
>JAHPYY010000017.1 GCA_019058515.1 Promethearchaeota archaeon | reverse complement strand
GAGTTAATTGAGTCTGATTGGTAATCACGCCATCACCGTTTACGGTAAACACAGACCCATTCACGCTGTAATGATCGATGCCCGCTGAATCCGACGCGTTCACATCGTACGAGAAAGAATCGCCGAACTCAACGAATTGGTCGGAAGGTTCTTCGTCCCATGTAGGAGGTATTACATCTACTTCTTGAACAGATCCAATTGAATAGAAGCTACTAGGACTATATTGGTTATTATATTCTGTAGTAATCCAAACGGCAGAACGTGCTGTATCTGAGACGCGGACTTCATCGAGCGTACCATCGAAATCTCCGTTATACACATCGTCTGCTATATATAAATTATGTGTGTTGGACTCTATTTCAAATATTTCTTGTTTTGTTGAGTAAACCTCATTGTCGCCGTCTAGATACATGGTAGCGTTCGTTCCCGAATAGTTGTAACTGACTACCACGTGATGCCATGTATCCAGCGCAAGATTGGATAATCCTAATATCCAGTGCCCTTGTCCCCCGCCTCCCCCGCTATCGTAATAACCAAATTCTAATTCATGACTATCCTGGTCCTGATATATTCTCCATCCATCGTCGTTTTCATTGCCTTTACCAACAATAGTAGGCCATTCATTTGCTGGAACATCACTATCAATATTTATCCAAAATTCTACTGTAAGATCCTGTGTAATGTCTAAACTAGGATTGTTTCCACAACCGATATATTCATTACTTACATCTCCAAAATCTATACTTCCATCAATTTGCCCTGGAATTTGGTCATTAGAAACCATTGGAGCTGTAGCAGTTCCATCATTATTATTTGATGTTGAATCTTTTATATCTCCGGAATTGCCTGGACCAGGATCTTCTTTTAAGTGCCACACACCCTTGTAATTTGAATCCCATACTCCCGACGGATTCTCACAAGGCCCCATAGTGGAATTTCCAAAAAACATTCTAATATTTGTATCCACGGAAGTAGATAACGAAGGAACTCGGATCCATGACACTAACTTTGCATGTGTATCACTATAACTTTGATTAAAGTTTTCTATTTCGTGATCTAACCATTCAGGACCAATGGCAAAGGCAATATCATTTCCATTTGCTTGAAGAACCTCATCATGCAAATCTGAATCCAAAATAGAAATTAAAACTGGAAAATTTTCATGACTACCCGTTCCATTCACCTTTGTATGGTTAATTGTGATTGTTTTAAAATATTTAAAATAATAAGCATTAGAAGGCATTTCTCCTTGTTGAACTTTAATTAAATTATTTTTATTGTTCAACCAATCTGCTTTTGCTTTTGTATCAAAATTTCTATCATTACGAAAATTGATCAATAGGGCCAAAATCATACAAAAAATCGAAATATAAAATAAGAGTGTAATAATCTTCCTATATTTTAATGCTTTTTGCCTTTTTCTACTGAATTTAAAGAACGAATTCATATTTAATCCCTTAAACTGTCTGTATAGGTCATAAATCCAATTTGTCCAGCATTAAGATGATCAGTGCCTGTAGCGTTATTTTTCAGCGTTCCGTTTAAGTACACCAAACAATTTGAACCTAAAACATCTATTCTTAAGTCATACCATTGATTAGATACTAAAACAGTCTTCACCTCTTCAGACGGAGGTTATATTCTTATACAAAAAAGTCTATATTAGACGACTACTAGATTAAACACATAGTGGATAACCTATTTAAATGTATAGAGAATATCACTCTAGTAATGTCCCGTTTATCCTACGACAAAAAGGAATTGAATTTTTTACGTGATACTAATTAATAAGGTTATTACAATAACTGTTAAACACAAAATGGCAATTCAATTTTAATTTAGAATGTTATAATTGAATATCCTTGTTCAATGTATTTTCCCATACTTGGGTGCCCCATCATCTCGCTACATGTTGGAAAGCCAAGTTCTTCCACAATTTTTAAGGATCCCATTTTATTACTACACACTTTACAAAAGCAATCAATCAAACCCGACTCTTTTAGTTTGAGGTACAAATTATAGAATGGGTTTCTCTCGTTCTCGAATTCTTCTGCTAATTTGCAAGCTGAACCTTCTACTATAACTTTTACTTCATGACATTTAACATTGAGATCTAACACATTAAGAATTACATGAATAAAACACATCGGATCTCCATTAAACGCAAATAATGCATATTTTCCACTCATTTAACTCACCTCGTTTAGAACGGTTTAGCACTATTTAATTTATTTATATTATTTCATTTAATATTTAATCTTTCCTTAAAGATTTCAATTGCCTTAGGATTATTATCAGTACCGATCCACTTTCTATTTAATCGTTTTGCCACTAGCAAGGTAGTACCAGAGCCACAGAAAAAGTCCCCCACTAAATCTCCTTCGTTGGAAGAAGCCAAAATTATTCTTTCTAATAATCTCTCTGGCTTTTGAGCAGGATATCCCATATATTCTTTGGAGCGGGTTCTTGTTTGATAGGAATAAATATCATTCCATACATCACCAATAGGGTTTCCTGGCTTTTCATCTAGATATTGTTTACCTCCTCTTCTTTCTCGATATAATCGACCTTCTTCGTCTTTGTAGCGAAACATTTTTTTAATATACTTCTACTTGTACGGCGTATATTGCTTATTAAAAGTGTATTGATCGGATTTCGTATAAAATAAAATAATATCGTGCTGTCGAATCCATCCTTTCACCTGACTTTTAAAACCCGAAACGCTACCTACATTCCAAATAATTTCCCTTTTGAAGTTATTTTTATTAAAAATGTTGTCGCAAATTAGTTTTAAATCGAAAACAGACGATAACCCTAAACATCTTCAAGTAAGTACATTTATTAATGAAATTGACATTGATTTTAATATTAAAATCAATTTTTAGAAGTCAAATATTTAAAAAAACTAGAATATTAAACCCTGATTCCTAAGATCGCTTTTTAATTCATCGGTATCG
>JAHPYY010000178.1 GCA_019058515.1 Promethearchaeota archaeon | reverse complement strand
TGGAAAGCTGTAATACGCCAACACATTATATTCCGAAATCTATACGGCTCTGACGAGAAGTTTTTCACGATGATCGTGAAAATAATGAAAGGACTGGGAAATTGAGTGTAGGAATGATTTTACCGCATATTTTAATTTAACGCATCCAAGCCCCTTATTTTGAACTTATTTTGAGAAGCTGTGAAGTACCTGTACACACTAAATTATCGCCCTCGTCCCAGATCTTGGATTCACAGAAGCATACCCTTTTACCTGCTTTTAGGCAATGAGCAACCGCTTTAATTTTTCCTTTGTAAACTGGTTTTAAAAATTGTACTTGAAGGTCTATAGTAGTTATAAACGCTTGGGGAAAGGTTAGAGAATACGCTGCGCAAGTACAGGACGAATCTACCATAGAAGCTAATGCTCCTCCGTGAATCGAACCATTCTGAGTCAATTCCTTCCTTAATTCAAGTTCAAATATAGCTCTTCCATCTCGAACTTCCTTCACGTCAAATCCTAGAGTGCTATAGTATGGAATTCTTTTGTAAAGCTCGCTTATAATGTCATCCATACATGTTAAAATGGGCAATTAAAAATAACTTTTATGAACAAAAATTAGTAATTTGTATCTAAAGTTTTTCTCAAGATAAATTAGAATTGTCACATATGCAAAATGGGCTAAACTTGAAATAATATGGGCAATAAGTGGGCAAAAAAATAAGAAAATTTAAAAAAAAAAGAAGTTTAGTTCTCTTAGCATTAAAAAAATAAAAAGTTGTCATTAAGCAATTTTTTATACTTATTCTCTATTTTTACAACATCACCTAATCTTGGATTATTCGTAATATAATAGATTTTTTCAACTTTTTGATTTGATTAGCTAGTTTTTTTCCATCACCTACCCAATTAATTCCCATTTAGATCTATGTCACTACTAATATTTAAATCTTTTCAATTTATGAAACTAATATCTAAAGCTTATCTCAATAATAGATGATACCCCTAAACAAAACCGAGCTTTTTTGACGAATAGGTGAACGAAGCTTAGATAAAATAGTCGTTTAATTAAATAAAATTGAACTTTATTAAAGAAAAATGAAATTTAAGTTTTGGGTCCAAAAATATATGTAAGCTTAGGTATTGATGGTTTAATTATATAAATCCATTATTAAATCTTCCTTAAATTTAGGTGCTTCAAGTTTATTTTGGATTTTCCATTCTCCGATTAATTTTTTATACAATAAGGAATGAATACTAACTGAGAGACTTCTATAACTAAATACAAATAGGAGTTTATAGGCGATTTAATATGTATCTTACAAACGAAGAAGAGAGTATTTTAAAAGGTAGTAATGGCGAAATGCTCGCAAAATTAATGCAATATATTGTTGAAATCGGAGATTCATTTGGAGCAGAAAAATTGATTGAAATTGTTTCCGCTCACACCGTTTTAAACATAGGTTTAAGCTTTTGTAGTGCTGCCGCTAAAGTATTACATATAATGGCTGAAGCGGGATTGAAAGTAAAAGTTAGAACGACCGCTGATCCTATACCCGATATGGATTATTCGGAAGATATGGGTAGCGTGTATTCCTTGTTTGAATTGCACGACCAAATGATGGAAGATTTAGCTAAGATTGGAGTACAAGGATTTACATGTACGCCATATTATTTAGATAATAAACCTAATCTTGGAGATCATTGTGCGTGGTCGGACTCGTCTGCCGTAATTTATTTAAATTCCGTTCTTGGAGCGCGATCAAATAGGGAAGGGGGTATCTTGGATCTTGCGTGTGGAATCCTTGGAAAAACGCCCTATCACGGTTTACATATTACTGAGAACCGAAAGGGGCAAGTGCTATTTAAAATTGGTTCCGACATCGACCCAACAGACACCTATAACTTGACATCAATCGGTCTAATAATAGGAGAAACTGCAGGAAACAAAATCCCTGTGATTGAAGGTCTTGATGGGATATCTACGGATGATTTGAAGAACTTGGGGTCCGCATCGGCGTCTACGGGTGCAGTGGCGCTAATTCATGTGCCCGGCTTGACTCCCGAAGCAAACTCGCTCCAGGAAGCTTTTGAAGATAAACCCGAAGAAAAAATTGAAATTGAGATGAATGATCTCAAAAAAGTTAGAGAGAGATATTCTACTGAGTGGCAATTTTCCCCTAAAAATGTGTGTATAGGGTGTCCTCATCTTAACAAGGAAGAAACCATTAAAGTTATAAAGAAGCTAGAGGGTAGAAAGATAAACAATGAGTTAAACTTCTGGATATGTACTAATGAAGAAGTCAAAAATTACATTTTAAATTCAGAATATAAGAAAATATTAGATTCTTCGGGAGCGAAAATATCAACTATTTGCCCCACTTATATGCCCCCACCTAAACCTACCACGACGAATTCAGCGAAATCGTGTTATTATAGTCCTGCTACATATAGAAATATGGACGAATGTATAAGAATCGCAACGGAGGAATGGAAAAATGGGTAAGAAGTTAAACGGGAGAGCATTAAGTAAAGGTATTGTAGAGGGGGAAGCCATCGTTACTAAACAACCCTTTAGTATTACGGCTGCATTCTCATTACCGTTAATATCCAAAACTAGAAAACTGAAAGTGGCCGATAGAACTCACGAACTCTATAAAAAAGATGTAAAAGATAAAGTGTTGATATTCCCAATTCCAATTGGTACGACTACCTTAGGTTTTGTACTGCTTGAAACGATCGTGCGTAAAATTGGACCAAAAGCAATTGTTTGTCAGGAAGGGGAACCATTAATGAGTTCAGGAGCAGTAGCAGCAGATGTTTTTTTTGATATAAAGTTTCCAATAGTCGATCAAATTGATTTTTCAGAATTAGAAAAAATCGAAAACGGTAAAATGCTTAGAGTTAATGGTAATGAGGGAAGCGTTGAAATATTATAATTTTAAATAAATTTTTTTTCTCAGTATTCTCTGAGTTTATCATGAAAATTTGGGTGCGTAATAATAATTAATAGATTAGCTCGTTCTCGCGTTGTTTTTCCTTGCAAATTGGCAATGCCATATTCTGTGACTATATAATGTACCTCATTTTTGAGATATATTTAATGCTTATTGGGTGGATATTAATAGGTTCGCGAAGTTATTGCTATTATTGTCCTGCTGGTACATTATTAGGAATTATTGGAAGATGTGTGGGACAATAAATTACAACTGGATTAACAAAATGTATTGAATGTGGAAAATGCAATGACGCGTGTAAGATGTCAATAGATGTCATATCTTTTGTTATACGGAAACAACCATTAAAGTCATTTAACTGCGTAGGATGCGGCTCTGTAATGAAGCTTGCCTAGAAAATAATTTGGAATACTCAACTTATTTAATAAATAGGAAAAATAGAAATTAGAGTAAGTTTCTCTACTAAAAACTTTAGCTTCACTTAAATCCTAAAAATTCCAGTTAAGCAAGTCATATATCGATTTATCTAACTTTCATTCAAAAAAATGATAATATCTCCAGAACATTTTTCACGAGAATTTAGTAAGCATTTACTAATTTCAGGCTCAACTTTATGTTTGATTCCCAGCGAATTTAACCAACACCTAACTCGATAAATAACGCCACATTCATAATGTTTTTCAACACCTATCATCTTCATGCCGTTATACGCAAAACATTTGTTCATTTCCCAATGCATACGATTTTTTTCTGGAAAAGTATACTCAAAATCCATAAAATCACCTTTTAATATGCTAAAACCATTATTAATAAAGGATTTTACTTGCTCAAATGTTCTTATTTTTTCTTTTTCCCAACCTAAAGCTTTCTTTATTCTGTTCATTTCAATCGGAGCGAGGTTTTTAATTGCTGCTTTGTTTAGTTTATTAGCCGCTTTAATACCGAAATCTTGAACGCAACTGTAAAACCAAGAGCCGTCATGAGTCATCCAACATTTAACGAGTAGTTCTTTCAATTGAACCTTATCAAGATGTTCAAAAAGAGTATCTTCCATAGTTTGTATCATAATTATTAGATTAAAAATACTTTACTAAAAAAAAGGAAGATAAAAATTGTATAAGAAAGAAACAAGTAAGTTTAGTAAAATGCTATAAATCCAAGATGAAATCATATCCCTGCTTCTCTTCGAGCTCTTTCTGCTTCTTCTCGGTTAATAGGACCTCTTTCGCCATTTTTTAGTATAATTATTAGCCCTTCTAAATATTTGATCCCGCAATCTTGATGCCAATAAAAATTATATCCTTTAGGTGGGGCAAATCTAAGTCTAATCGAACCTTTCTTAATAACTTCTTTACACCAACTACAATTTGTGGTATTGCTGGGAGCTTCTTCTATTCGAAAAATCTTCTAAATCTCCTCATTTTGTCAAATACTTTATTGTAATTGAATATTTTATAAATTTAAATGTTATTTTTATAAATAATTAACTGAAGAATTAACGCTGTTACGACGGTCGTTGAGGGGATCAATTTGTGCACCGAAGTTCAATTGCGAGTTTATCTTTGTATTTTCCTGACTTGGTGTCCAATCATGTGTACGTATATCAATGACATAATTAAGGTAATACTAAGCAGAAGAATGGAATTATAAGAGCTAATTATTATTGGATATTGATAATCAAAGTGATAACCATCAAGAAAAAATTCAAAATTAGGATTTAAGGATTCATTGTTATACCTACAGAAATGAACTAAAATGCCCGTTTGCTTGTCATAGGTCATGGTTATATTATGATAAAAATCTATAGAGACAAAACCAATTTTTAGCATTGAAACGAATTCTTCAACATACGCATAACCCTCAATGTACCAATCTCTCAGCGACTTAGCGTTCCTAACTGCTTCTTCCTCAACACCGGTCAAATTATTTGCAGGAATAATAAAACCTGGATAAAAGTTGTTATATCCACACCCAAAAATTAATCCCAATATGATATTTTCCACATCATAATAGGAAGAATTACCGACAAAAGTGAGATTAAAACACGGTGCTATGTCTGAGAAAGTGGGTTTCCAGCTTAAATATGTAGAAAAACTTAGAAGGTTTAGTATGATTTGACCCCCTTCAGGTACAATAGCATTGATAATATAAGAACCAAAAGTGTGTCGGCTTGGAGCTCGAAAATATATCGGTGAATCAAAGGAAGTTACATTATAAGTAAAAGTTGATGACCCCAAATTGAAACCTTGATAATAGATTTCAGGAATAGAGGTATTCGTACTGGAAATTAAATATGGATTTAAAAAAGCTGAGAACCCAAATAAGACTAAGAACAATGAATATAACTGAGTTTTGAATATCATTTGAATATAAAATAAATTAATGAATTTTCAACTAATATGCCTTTTTGTCGTAAAATTACTATTACGGTAACTTCATCATTTGTTTAAACTTTATGTTAAGTACTACAGCTAAACCTATTAATAACGATCTCTTCCTTAAGTTTTTAGTTATGTATTGATTGGTGTTTATTTATGGTAAACAATGTACTTGAAGAAATTTTTACCGATTTTACTAATGTGATATGTAAGATCATTGAAGTTTATCGCTACAAAGGTAGGTTTGATAATGCTTCTTTGCTCTTTAATTCTATTGAACCATTATTAGATTTACCTGAGATAAAGAATGAAGAAAAAGCTAATGTTCTTATTCAATTTGCTCAAATTCGAATGGATCATAAATTCCTTAAAGAGTTTAATTACGAAGAAGAGATCAATATGCTTGAAAAAGCTCAAACGCTTGCGGAGTTGTCAAACAGAAGGGATTTAAAAGCAAACGCGATCGATCTTATTGGAGATTGCATTTACCGGGAGGGTCTTCTAGAAGGAGATTTTAACGACGCTTTACTTCATTTTAACAATGCTCTCTCTATTAGAACTCGGCTTGACGATAAACTTGGTTTATCCAAATCGTATTTTCATTTAGGATTATTTCACGATAACAAAAAAGATTCTGACGACAACGATAAGTTAACAGCACTCGAGTATTATCAAAAAGGATTAGACATAACTATAGAAGGAGGTTATAAATTAGAACAATCTTATTTCTATAGACACCTAGGGGGATATTACGCGTTTGTTAAGGATGACCTTGAAAAGGGTTTAGATTATTTCATCAAATCAATGGAGTTGAGAGAAGAAATTGGATTTGATTTTTCCTTACAGTTTGCGTATTTTTCCGTCGCGTTTGTCTATTTTCTTAAAAACGATAGTGGCAACTCGAAAGACTATTTTTTAAAAGCTTACTCTGCAGCAATAAATGTTGGGCGCCTTGAAGCGTTAAGGGTTCTAATTTTTCGAAGAGGTGAAGAAATCTTAGAGGAACTAGATTCAGAAGTGGCAAAAACTTATTTTACCCTTTTACTCGAGATAGCTAATCAGTTAAAAGACAACGAAATCGCAAGAACGATTGAGTTAAAACTTAAAGAATTAACTGTTTAATTTTCAGTCCAATTCCTTTCTTATATCCTTAATTCAAGGTTTAGCTAATCGCATGTACCTAATTTAAAAACTAATAATTTAGAATATTAAGTATTAATAACTTGTGTTTGTTAAATTATATATGACTGATTCGAATGGTAGATTGAAGTAGAGATTAAACGAGTTAAGCAGAGTAAGATTACTTCTAATCTTAGAAAATACAGCGATTTTTATTTTCTCAATACTTTACTTTATCCTTATAAATGGTAATTGGATTTTATTTATTGTCTTAATTCTAGCTCCGGATGTGTTCATGTTAGGATATTTAAAAAACTCAAATTAGGGAAGCACGATTTATAATTTTGGCCATATATACATATGGCTAGTAATCCTAAGTTTGATTGGTTTAAGTTTAAATATCCCCTTAATTTTACAAATTAGTATAATTTGGTTAGGACATATTAGCTTAGACAGGATGATGGGATATGGACTTAAATATCCCTCCGACTTTAAAGATACACACCTGAAACGGTTGTAAATTAACTTTAAAAAAAAAAGAATAAAACTTGCCTCATCATATTTTTTCTCTGTAAATAAGATTCAATTAAAGAAACAGCTCCATAAACACTTCATCGAAGTATTGGTTATCGATCTTAACTTGTTTGGATAATCTTCCTTTCTCGACAAAACCCAACTTCTTGTAGAATCCTTGAGCTCCCAAATTGTTTGCCCTAACATATATTACTAATTTTTCGTATCCGTGTTCTCGTGCGAATTTAAAGGTGTGTTCAGATAATAAGATCCCTACCTTTTTACTCCTATATTTGGGAATAATAAATGTTCCAAGTACACCTACATGGTCGAACGAGTCCGTGTATTTCTCCCATTTATCAATGGATTGAAATCCCATGATGCGATCTGAAATTTTAGCCACAAACATAGCCTCGTCTTCCGAAAGGGAGGAAATGTAGGCTCTCTCTTGCGTAATTGTAAAAGGCTTGCTTACTGCGCTATGGCCTCTTTCTGAGCATATTATTTCCCAAATTTTAGAAATTCCTTCGGCATCTTGGACCGTGGCTTTTCTAATTGTTATGTTCATATTCTATTAAGGGAAATGATTTACTCTTTTTTTGGATAAGTTTGATAACATATTATAAGGTAAATGTAAAAACTTCTTTAAGGATATTGCTCTTATTTTTATATCACATATGGATATCGAGACTATCGACCTTGCCGAATTTTCATCCACAAAAGATTCGTTTGCTAAGGCAAGGAAAAAAGGAGTAAGAAGCTGGATTTTATCGCATCTTTTTCACGGTTCGAATAAGATCATAATAGGTGTTGTATTTTTTACTACAATACTCGCTTCGAATATTAATTCCCTAATATATGTATATATTGGTTTTGCATTATCAGAATTTATCGCAGGCCAAATTTCTCAAATTATCTATTACACGATAATAATTCTCGTTTTGGCAATAGTCACCCCTCTTCTTCGTCTTGTTAACTACATTC
>JAHPYY010000016.1 GCA_019058515.1 Promethearchaeota archaeon | reverse complement strand
GGTATAGGGTTTGTAAACTCTAATTTATAATCCAAAAATCGCAATTCGCAATAATTAAAAAAAGAATTAATGCACGACTTAATCATTTTTTTAGTGTTATAATTTCGCGTTTTAATATTATTAAGATAATCTAAATACGCTTTTCCATCAAATTTATTTATCAATTCTAACGAATTATTGAAGAAATTTAAACACTCATATATATAATAGCGATTATGGTTGAAACTAAAGTGTGATCGTTGCTCCTTTTTCTCTAAATATGAGGTTATAATCTCTTGCTCCCGTTCGTTATAGTCATATTCTAAAAATGATGTGCTAATTCTCAATGAAATATTCTCCTTTATTATTAAAAGAAACTAGCTTTTTGTTAATTAAAAACGCTAAGTTATCGTATATTTCTGATTCTTCAATATCCAAAACCTTTACTATCTCGTCAGTGGTGTAAGGTGATTTGCTTAGCAAGGTTAAAATCTTACCTCTTAATGACTCACTCACTCGATTCTTGCTTTCTTGATAAATTGTATCGTAGATCTTATCTATTTGCGATCTAATCTTCTCAGTTTCAGTTTGTTGGTCTTCAAAAGCCTGTTTTATTTCCATTATTACATCTGTATTAGAAATCATTTTTTTTTCGATTAGATCTCCTAAAATGTAAGAATCAGCTAAGTACCTAAAAAACTTAGATAAATCATCAAATTGAGTTTTTTCTTCTATGAATTTCTTCCAATCTTCTTTTTGCTTTTTATTACACCTTATCCTAATCGAACTATCGTAATTATTCGCTTCCATCTCTTATAATCCTTATATTTTCGTAATTATAAATCAAACTATTTTTGTGTTAACAATGTAGCAACAAGAGTAAGACACTAATAAATTATTATTAACTTTAATAATTATTGAGGTTAAGAAGAACTACACAGATTTTAGTAATATTGGCTAAATGACGATACAAATCGATGATGCGGGCACGGGAGACATTGTTGGCAACGCGTTTATAGGTTTTATGCGAGAAGAAACGGGTGAACTAATATTCAAAACGATTGATGTTTCTTTATTTCAATCCGATAACTGGAAGAATAAAGCTCCCTACTCTAAGACCCTAGAATTGGTCAAAGAAGGACTAGAAGAAATTGGTTATAAAAAAAATAAAGAAAAGCTTTTGCTCTGTAGAGGGAATATTTTCGATAAAGTTCGAGAGTACTTTGAGGAAGAGGGAATCGAGTACAAACCAGCGATTATAGAGGGAAAGCTACAGGACGCGGTAGAAGGAAAACTAGTGGATCACCTGAAAAATGACTTGGGAGTTAAATCTCGAAAATTGACAAAAAAAAGCGGGAAAAATCGATATTTTGTTTTATTAAATTGGGTGTCGCACGATTTCTTTAAGCGGGAAAAGTACGTAAAAACAGGATTCAAGAAATGGGACACCGTTTGGAGGGAAATCTCCATGAATAAATATTATAAGTTCAAAGGAAAGAAATTTAATTAATTTAGTCAACATAAAATGAAGATAACGGTATTTATTCCCCACCCAGATGATGAGGTATTTGGATGTGGAGGAAGCATTCTTAAATGGCTTTCAGAAGGGCACAAAGTTCATCTAATTTACGTTACGGATAATCGCGCGTTGTTGACATTTAGGTTTAAGGACGAATCCGTTGATATGGAAGCCATCAAACCTTATTTAGGGTTAAGTGACGACGAGATCGCAGAAATCTCTTTGGATGAAGCCATAGCCGCGTCAGAAATGTTTGGCGTCCCTAACAAGAACACACACTTGTTTAAAATCCACGACCAAAGAGTAATGCAATATATCTCCCATGGTATTTCTTTAGCAGAACCGATAGCGGAGAATTCGGATAGAATTATCCTTCCAACCAATAACAACAACCATGTAGACCACCAAGCGACGCATTTAATAGCTAAAGGAGTAGCAAAGAAACTAAATCTATTAAAAACGCAATATTACGTATACGGGATATACAATCGGTTAAAAGTAGAAAGAGAAAGACTAGTTAAGATTAAGATTTTAGAGTACAGAGATAAACTCTACGATATTTTATCCCTTTATAAAACTCAGTTGTGCTTTAACGACACCCGATTAGGTTGGGAAACGATAAGAAGAAAACCTATCGAACGGTTTGCCGTGTTTTCTTACGAGGAAATGGATAAATTCTACAATTTTTAAGGGGGTAAGTTTATTTTTTTAAGGAAACGCCACAATTTTCGCATTCTTTATTGGATGAGGGCTGTTCTCTACCACAAGCAAAACATACGACCTTGCTATCGTCAGTTGGAGCGTCTAGTTCTATAGACGGATGTGAAACATTTGGAGTAGGATCGTTTAATTCGTTCAAATCTCCGATATTATCTTTCTTTTGGAAGACCGACATACCAACATCTTCTTCTAACCGCTTTTTTACATATTCCTTGTCGTGGGGCGTCAAAATTTTAAAGTCTGTTGAAGGTTTTACCTCTTTAAATCCTTCAGGCATATTTGATAGTGAGTCATCGTCAATAATGTCGTACTTATTTGCCTTTATGGATGTATCATCTGAAGGTTTGGATGATTCAATTAGAACGCTACTTTCAGAGATATTGGCTGATGGATCTGCAATATGTGTAGTCTCCGGCTCTATTTCTTCCTCGTGAAAAACGGGCAATTTTGTTGAAGGTGCTTTCAATTGCTTTATTCGTTCTATTATTTGCTCTGCTTTGTTCATTAGCATCGTTCGAAACGCTATATCTAATTTAGGATTTTTAGAGGCGTTTAACGCAATTTCCGAGACCTCTATCCACAGTTTAATAGCTTGTTTAGTTTCTTGTTGTTTCTCGTACAAAGTAGCTTTTCTTATCTTCTCTTTTAGCAATTTATTAAGCAAATTTATATCCATAATTTTGACTTTAAAATTGTTTAACTTCAAATTAAACAAGGTACTCTACTTATTTATAATTGTTAGGAACCAATAATTCTCAATTGATTAAAAGGAGACTAAAAAGAACACTAAAACTATGAGAATTGTAAATCTTATATTAAAAGAAAAGAATTATCTACTAAAATTAGAACGCTTCGCCCCTAAACTATCTTGTTGACCTCCGTACTGCCCTTTCTCCACTCTTTTCTTATAGAGTTCTCTATAACGCATTCGTGGCGGCTTTTTCGGGCTTGAGTTTACCCCTGTCCGTTCGATAGCGGGAGTCTGCTGCTTGACCTTGCCTGCCTTTGTAAGACTTCCATGAGAACCAGGTATGCTAATACACCTCTTTATTTAGATTATGTTAATATGTTTTTAATCAGTTAATTCAATAAACTCTCAATAATTATTGTAATTCTTTCAAATTAAACCTTTGTATGGAGGAAATTAATTAAATATTGGTCTATATTAATAATAAATTGTTGTTAGTACTTGAATTTTCATAGACTACATTAGAATTTTAAATTTTAATAGTTGGAAATTATGGAAGAAAACGAAAATAAACCGATAAAATCCTCAAAAGAATTAGAAGAGAAAATAGTATTCTCTGAAAACCTTTTATCCTGCTTTGCTTGTGGTGAAATTTTGGACGAGGAGGTTGACGAATGCCCGTATTGCGGAGTTAAGTTAAATATTAACAAAAAGCGCGAGTAATGTAGTAGACTTAATATGTTCTAGTCTTATCTTTTAAGAAATATACTCATTTTCGGGTTAATTTAAGAAAGATAAAAAGCAAAACAAACCAATAGTAAATTAAGCTCGTTTAGTCTTTAAAGACGATACTAAATACTTAATTTGCGATAATAATGAATTGTTATGTGGTTAATTAGAACTCTTTCGACCATTATTATAGTTTTAAAAAGACAAAAAGCCAATTATATGTAAGAAAATTTTTAATTATAATAATATATCAATGACTAAATTATAGGTGTACTAATTGGTAAAAGATTATGCGATAGTATACAATCCTAAGGCGGGAAAAAAGAAGAAATTGGATCAATCCCTCGAACTGGCTTCTAAGATTTTGAATTCTTTAAATGTTTCGCACGAACTCTTTAAAACGGAGTTTGGAGGGCATGCTATAGAGTTAGCTGAACAACTTGCGCAAGATGGGTATACGGTAATTGGAGCGGGAGGAGATGGGACTTGTAACGAGGTTATGAACGGAGTAATTAATTCTTCCACGGGCATTCCGTGTGGTTTTATACCAATGGGTTCAGGAAACGATATTCCTGGTTCAATAGGGATAAGGCCAGATATCAAAAGAGCGTGCGAAATAATTTCCGAGGGGAGGAGTGGTAAAGCAGACCTAGGATTAGCTACCACGCATGAAGGTACAAAGAGGTATTTTTTAGGGATAGGATCTCAGGGATTTGACGCTGAAGTTACAAAACGATTTAATGAAGGTCGAAAAAATTACGTGTATCAAGTGTTTAAAGCCATCTTTCCATGGAAAAATCGAAGGGTAAAGATTACTATGGATAGCGATGTCTATGAAGACTACGCGAACTTGGTTGCTGTAGCTAACGGACCAAGCTACGGAGGGTGGATGTACATTTGTCAAAAGGCGAGGGTAAACGATGGATTATTTCATGTAAACATAGTTAATATTGGGAAGTTTAAACTGATAATGGATTTAAATAAAACCTATTCTGCAACGTTACTCCCCCATCCAAATGTTTCAGAATTTATAAGTAAAAAAGTAAAAATTGAAATGGTTGATCCAAACAATGATCCCTATTTGTGTCAAGTAGATGGAGAAGTGCTAGGGACAATTCCCGTAGAGTACAGGCTAATAGAAAACGGGTACGTATTTATTCGACCAGAAGTAGACGAAGTGGCAGAAGCGTTCAAAGCGAAACATGGAAGGTATTTTTACGAGTGCGGGGAAGATTAAGAGCTTTTTATCTTTAGTTTTCTAATATTTAATCTTATTTTCTCATCTTTTAAATAAAGAATTGCATTATAATTACACTACTGAATGACCTTCTAAAAAGGTAATAATGGATTTACATGAATAAACCAATTCAAAATCATTCAAATCTTAGATGGAAAAGAATTTTGTTAATTAAACCGAATTCTAACAATATTACAACTAATATTTATCAAACTCGGTTTGATGCACCACCGTTAAACTTAGCTTATATTGCCAGCTATTTGAGCGACTTAGATGTAGAGGTTGCAATTCTCGATACAAAAATTAAGAAAATGAACTATTCACAAATCAGAAAAAAAATTAAAAAATTTAAGCCTGATGTTGTAGGAATATCGGTTTTTGTTTCATTAGTAATTAACATCTGTTACGATCTAGCAAAAATTGCTAAAAATGTTAATCAAGAGTGTACGGTGGTATTTGGAGGACGACATCCTTCTGCTAAACCCGAAGAAACGTTAAATACTAATGAAGTCGATATAATCGTTAGAGGAGAGGGAGAATTGACATTCAGAGAATTGATTCTGAAAGGAACCCCTGAAAATGTCGATGGAATCTCTTACAAATCTAATGGAAAGATAGTACATAATCCTGATCGCCAATTAATCAAAGATTTGGGAAAATTAAGGTATCCAGCAAGGCATTTAATGCAAAACAATAAATATAGGATGTTTACTGTAAGGTTTGATACAATCCAAATGTCAAGAGGCTGTCCTTACACATGTAAGTTCTGTTATACGCCTGTATTTAATAAGGGGGTATGGAGAGCAAGACCAGTTGAAAGCATCATTACCGAATTAAAAGTGATATCGCAAAATAGAAAAATTACTGATATTTTTATTGTTGATGATAATTTAACCGTAAATACTCGCAGAATTGAACAATTGTGCGATAGAATAATCGAATGTAAACAAAAAAAGGAAATCAATGATTTCTATTTTATTGCTCAGGTAAGAGTAGATTCTATAGGGAGGGCGCCCCAAATGGTCAAAAAAATGGCTAAGGCGGGATTTTGCGTTGTTTTTATGGGAATAGAGAGCATTAATAATGAAACTCTTAAGGGTATGGGGAAGGGTTATAAATTTAAAAAAGTCCTAAAAGCGCTTAATATTTTGCATAAACACCACATAATTGTACTTGGGAATATGATAATAGGCTTTAATTTAAATGAAAGCGAAGAAGATGTTAAACAAGAGATGCACTTCATGAAACGAGTCGATATTGATGAACTGGGGTATAGCATATTAGTCCCTTTTCCAGGAACCCCGATATTTAGAGAATTAGACGAGAAGTAATTGATAATGACCAAAGATTGGTCTAAATATTCCTTTCATAATCCTATTATAAAAACAAACACATTAACCCAAAAGAAATTACGGGAACTTTTAACTTATTCCTTTAAAGAGTTAGACTATCTCAGAAATGTTATAACTAAAATCTCGAGAATCATCAAACTAAGAGGTACTTTATTTGTTATGAATCCATATCGACTTTATCTTCTACTTCTTTCAGTAATAAAAATGAAAGTTCTGAAGAATAAGTTCATTAGGGAAGTAAAATGAGAATTTTCCTTATCTAAACAATAAAAGAATACCCTACTTTGAAATTTTCAGGTTTTTTTTTGGCTTTTTTTTGATTTTCTCTTCACCCTCTGTTCTAAAAGGGATTGAAGGTTTTGAGGGATCAATTGGAGTATTGCATACCCAACATACATTTTCTATAGACTTTAAGGCACCAGCACAGTTTTCACAATATAAAGCATTACAGTTTTTACATATAAACATAAAACCTCCAACTTCTCCCTTACATACTAAACATATCTTTTTCTCTCTATGAAATGTAACCTCTTCCTCCGAATATTTGTGATCAGGTCTTTGATAAACTCTAAAAAGTGATTCTTCGACAATTATTTCCTTTTCACAAGTATCTCGAAGAGGTCTAATATATTCTTCCTTTAAGCTTAAATACCAAAACCAAAAGCCAACCATAGTACCTGTTCTGACAAAAAACAATGGTATTCCTGGTGATACAAACCCATCGATAACACCGCAACCTCCGTAAAGTAGCACGATTAGAGCCAAATAAAGATATTTCCTCCTTATAATATCCTTAGATTTGAAACTTTTATACGAGTATCCAATCGCACAGAAAATCATAACCGGTATAATTAGAGCGCTTCCTATATAAAAAATGGGAGAGCCAATAATCATCTGTACATCATATATATCTTCTCCTGGAGTAGGAGGCACAATTACGCTAAAATTTTCTAATGGATAAAAAATTAAGACAAATTCAAAGATTATTGCCATTATCAGGGTTATAAATAGCAAAACTCGCTTGAGAAGTTTTTTCTGAAGAATTATGATTTCAGCTCCCATGTAAAGTGTAAATACTACAACAAAAGGAACCCACATCCATGAAAGGATTACCACTAACTCATATGGATTATCATTATTGTTATTAGTAATTATTACATATATGAAATCAAAAGCACTATTAAGAAATACAAGACTCGCAAAAATCATGGTGATACCCATATACGCTAAAAGTTTTGCGTGCAATCTTCTCGCTTTAAGTAAAAATGATGTACCCAGCAAGCAACCAAATAGTACTATAGCAAGAGTAATAAGACCGTTAAGAAAATTGATATAAGTAAGCATGACGCAAATTGACGAGATGGATAGTTAATTTAAAAATTATATAGTTGTATAAAAACATTTACCAATTCAAATTGACCCCATATCAAACTTCCCTCAAATATATTAGTTTAATAAACTTAATTATGATAATTTTAAATGTAATAATATTAATTTCAATCAAATTTTTAATTCTAATTATCTTTTATTATATTAGTTTAAGAATAAAACAAGGTCAACAAATCTATAATTATATAACACTCTTATAGGGTTTTACGCAAGATATGGAGAAGAAGGAAGAACCGGGGGTAAATCCTTACCGTAAAAAGAAGTTAGCGTATTTTATTCTGTTTATTGTGGTGTCAATTTCAATTGGTTTCGTGCTTTCTATTTTTACAGGTATAAATGTTGTGATAATGTTCTTCACATTTCTCTTCGTAATTCTTCCCCTAATCGGGTTATTATTATTCGTTTATTACATTATATCTAAGTATTTTTGGGATGCTAAACACTTTTGTCCAAAATGTCATTCACCAGTTTCTATTTATAGCGAGTATTGCAAAAGTTGCGGATTAAAAATAATGATTAAGTGCCCTAACTGCGGAAACTACATCAGACTTGACGAAAACGACGAATGCAATAACTGTGGATATGCTATTGATAAAGAACGATTGTTTACGAAAACTCACAGACCTTTAGTCATTGATAACCTTTACCTTTCAGCAGAAACTTCAATTGCCCAAACTCCCGAATTTTGTCCTAGATGTGGCGTAAAATTAAACTCAAAACAAATTAATCTTAGATTTTGCGAAAGTTGTGGTGAACGATTAGTATAGATAGTGCAACTTTTTAGTCTGGAATAAGAATGTGATGTTCCTTTCTATATTAATTAAACTCAAATAGTATGACATATTAAGGAAGATATTCTGGGATTAAATTTTAATCATCGGAATCCCATAAAATTGCTTACTATGGGGACTTGGCGTAGCCCGGTAGCGCGCTTGGCTCCAGATCCTATAAGCATAATAAGCGCAGAGGTTAAACCAAGCGATCGGGGGTTCAAATGGACCCAGCTTGTCTCGAGCGTCCTGGAATTCCCTCAGTCCCCATTTCTTTTATACTATGTTTAGTATCTACTTCTGAAATTTAAAACCACAATGTTTATTGGATTCGGCATTATCGGATAAATATGCCTGTCGTTATAGGTTTGCTGTTTCACGCTAACTTCCCTTTTTCAATCCATTTTAATTTCGCATACCATAGTTGTTACAAGCATCTTCCTAAAATAATGCGTGAATTCCCTGATATTCCTATTAATTGGCATCTGTCTGCGACGCTTCTTCAACAATTAGCATGGAATGGTTGTGAGGTGTTAAATACTATTAATGAAGGATTAAATGAGCAGCAGTTTGAAATTTTAGGATCTTCTTACGCTCAGAATGTACTTTACGCGTGCAGTGAATGGGCTAATCACCATCACATTAAGTGGAATTGCGAAATTATTTCCAATTTATTTCCTCAAATAAAGGAATTAAACGGATTTTGGAATCCTGAAAGAGTTTTTTACGCATCAATTCCGGTTATATTGAGGGAACATGGATATAAATATACTTTAGTCGAAAACTGCATTCTTCAAAATTCTTTACCTGAAATTCAGGAAGACGCGAATCGCGTATGGAAACTTAAAAACTCAGGTGGCGATCTTTTCATATTACCAGATAACCAAACGATGAAAAACATGACAAATGATGTTATTTGGTCTGGTAAAACTAAAAAGTTCTTTAAGTATCTAGACGATAATAACGATAGCGATTCCGAAAAAAGGATTCTTTGTTACGCAGAAGATGCTGAAGCAACTGGTTTTTGGCAGTTTGCTCGTGGAATGGATTACAAGAAGGCTCACACTAATTTGAGACGATTATTGCGAGAACTCGAGGATAACGATTGGATCGAAATAAAATTGTTCTCAGATATAATAAATACCGAACCCTCCTCTGATATTGCTTATATAAAGGAAGGACAAGCAAGCTGGATGGCAGAAAGTGTGAAGGTTGACGGATATAAAGACTGGTTCGATTACGTGACAAACGCTCCCGAAATATCCTACTATAAACATCATCACAGTGATTTTGAAAAAAAATATAAGTTATTAACTAAAACACAACGGCAAAGAAATCTCGCTAAAGAATTACTCTGTTCTTTTTTATCTCAGCAATTTGAATTCGGTTGCTCACCAGGATCATTTGGAGACCTAGCTTCTAGATATTTGATGAATGTACCCGGTTATCAAATATGGGATGATAGAGTTACTATTGATACATTGTTAGATTGGCTAAATTCGGATGGTGTGTACGATTGTGTGCCTCGTTGGATACTTCGAGGATCGACACCGGTTATAGAATGGGAAACTTTGAATTGGATTGGACAATATAGTTCTTTTGGGGGGCGATGTACAGTGTTATTGGACAAAAGTACTGATTCTATCGTATCCCCTAACATTTTCTTCCCATCACAAGATCGAATTACTATTTATAATTCATTTCCTCACTTAGATTACGAATTAAAATATTTGGATTCTGGGTTTTCTTCCCACACTCATGGAAACTTATTTGAGGACGATTGTTGCGTTGATGGCGTTCCAATTGGTAGTCAAAAAGAAATCGCAGTACAGCTTGATCCAAGAAGTAGAAAGTATATTTACGGAAAATCATTACGCCACACACATTACAGCACTCTAGTTATTCCTCATCGTAAAGCTATTCAGTTTTGGTATTGGGAATCTAATATACTAGTTAAAAAAGAAATCAAACAATATGACAACAACATTGAGGCAGTTTACACGATCCGAAATGATTTAAATAAAAAGAGAGAGTTTGAGTTTCGAGTGACTAATGAATTTTCTCCATGTCCAATTGTAGTATTAGATAATGGAAAAGCCTCTCTTTCCATGAAAATAAGTGAAAACGCAGATGAGAAGAATGTGATAGTAAGGAATAAGATCACGGACTCGAAAGTAAAGTTAAGATATAACGAAAATCAATCCCAGATTAAAGAGTTACCTGCTCAATTCGCAAAAAGATTTCAAATCCTTTATAGATTTGAGTTGGACTATAAAGAAAAGAAAAAGATCATAATTATCGTTTCTTAACCAAAAATTTTAGTTTTTTAAGTCGAAATTAGAATGTAATGATCGTGTATCCTTGCTCGATGTATTTCCCCATGCTTGGATGCCCCATCATCTCACTACACATTGGAAAATTAAGTTTCTCTACAAGTTCTAAGGATCCCATTTTATTACTACAGGCTTTGCAAAAGCAATCAATTAAACTCGAATCTTTCAGCTTAATGTACATATTGTAGAATGGATTGTTCTTGTTCTAAAATTCTGCTGCTAATTTACAAGCTGAACCTTCCACTATAACTTTAACTTTATACCCTCTATCATTGAGATCTAATGTATTTAGAATTACATGAATAAAACACATAGGATCTCCATTAAACGCAAATAGTGCATATTTTCCATTCATTTAATTTACATTCATTTCCAATATATTAATTCCAATTAATAGGTTATAGTGCTTCAGTGCTATTTAATCTTTCATTGCATAATTCAATTGCCTTCGGATTACTATCAGTACCAATCCAGTTTCTATTTAGTCGCTTCGCAACAATTAAGGTAGTTCCAGAACCACAGAAAAAATCTCCGACTAAATCGCCTTCGTTAGAAGATGCTAAAATTATTCGTTCTAATAGACTTTCAGGTTTTTGGGTAGGATAACCTAAGTATTCCTTAGAACGAGTTCGAGTTTGATAGGAGTAAATGTCATTCCACACGTCTCCAACAGCGTTTCCTGGCTTCTCGTCTAGGTATTGTTTCCCTCCTCTCCGTTTTCTATATAATCGTCCATCTTCATCTTTGTATCGAAACATTTTTTTTATGTAATCTTCTCTATACGGCGTAAATTGCTTGTTAAAACTATAATTTTCAGATTTTGTATAAAATAAAATTATATCGTGCTGTCGGACCCATCCTTTTACTTGACTTTTAAAACCCGAGACACTCCCAACATTCCAAATGATTTCTCGTTTGAAATTATCTCTGTTAAATATTTCATCACACACTATCTTCAAATCAAATACCGCGTTACTGTCGCAATGCAAATAGAAACTACCCGTATCTTTTAGAACTCTATGCATTTCTTTTATCCTAATCGACATGAAATCTATATATTCAACTAAAGAACTCCACTTATCGTTAAATTCCCTATAATCTACTCCCGAATAAAAAGGTGGATCAATGTATATTAAATCGATGATATTCGAATCTAGATTTCTGAGAAATCTCAAGTTTTCTGTCAAGTAGACGGCATTGATTTGCATGTGAGATTTAATAGAATAGAATATTAAAAAATATTATGAATATGAAACGGTTAAGCTCAAAATTATTGAGTAAATATGAAAATTACGACTTTTCAGTTATGAAAGAAAATAAGATTGGTCTGGTAGTTTCGGTACGCTTTAAAGAATGCTTTATCGAGATCGAATCAATCCTGCAAATTCTATGCAAGAAGATTGTGTCTATTTGCTCCATAGATGGGTTGTTGAACAAAAGCGATTTTTCTTCGGATGAATGGGAAGCATTGCAGGAAATCTGCATTAAAAAATTGAAAGATCAGGACGCAATATTAGTACTTGACATAAATGGGTATGTTGGAGACCATACAAACGAAGAAATTGAGTACTTTATTCGAGGACGATTGTAGCATTGATGGATTTAGATTGGGCAAAAAAAAAGAAGTTGCTATACAACTTAACACAATTAGTAGAAAACTACTTCACAAAAAGTCTTTACGACACTCTCATTATAGCAGTATTCTTTTACCACACCAAAACTGTATTCAATTTTGGTATTCTGAAGCGAATATGTTTTTAAGAAACAAATTACCCAAAATGCTGAGAATATAGAGGCATTATATTTAATTCGCAATAATTAAGGTAAAGCTAGAAAGGTAAACTTTCATATAGTTAACGAATTTGCACCTAATTCAATAGCAGTATTAGATAAGGGAAAAAAATCTCTAGTAATGGAAATTGTTAAAGATAAAAATGAAGCGTAGGTAATCGTACAGAATGTGAGTACAAAACTAAAAAGCACAGTTAATATTAAGGAAGAATCTACTCTAATAAAGGAATTATCCTCTCAATTTGCTAAAAGATATCAAATACAATTTAATTTTTCGCTTAAAAACGAAGATGAAAAATAGATTACATTAGTAGTCTTATAGATGAGTAATCCAATATGAATATCTCTTTTTTATAGGTATTTTTAATTTCTAGATTTTGTACAATTAGACTAAGTTATGTTCTTATCAAAAATTTTAAGAATGCGATAAATTATTATATTTAATAATAAAACAAATTAGATTTTAAACCACCATGTAGGCGGATCGATAATTGCCAACAAGTAGAAATCAGATTATGTCAGATTTATTAAATAAATTTCTCGAAATTAGTAGCGATATAGAAGCAGTAATTATTTCTGACGAAGAGGGTTTAATTATTGCGGGGGAGAAACGAAAAGAAATTGATATGGAACTGGTATCATTCTTGACAGCTGTGGTAAATCCCGTAATTGAACGATTTCGCAACGAATTTGAGTTCAAAAAGTTCGGTTCGGCTAATTTCGAGACTGAAAGAAACCGTTTATTGTTCATAACGATTGATGAGCAAACGATATTAAGCATAGTACTAGCGAGTTTAGCTTCTATTGAAAAGTTATCTCCATATGCGTATTTTCTTGCGGAAAAGTCGGCTCAAATCTTGAACACAAGCCAAACAAAGTTAGATCAATTAACTGTGCCAAATTTTCGTTATGCTGTTGAGGGTATTAGTGCAGTTGAGAAGGAGGAAGAACCTGAACTAGATACAGGAGGTGATTTCCGTTTTAAATTTATAATTGTCGGAGATCACGAAGTAGGAAAGACTTCCATAATTCGAAGATTCGTCGAGAAGAAATTTTCTGATGATTACAGAACCACCATTGGTTTAAACATAATGACACATAACTTTGAATTCTTTGGTAATAAAATCAGCCTATTTTTATGGGATGTTGGTGCTCAAGAGTATTTTAAACGATATCGTAAAGCCTATTATAATGAAGCTCAAGCCGCGTTTATTGTGTTTGATATTACCAAGCGTGAATCTTATGACAATGTTATTAATTGGTACGAGGAATTAATGTCGTTTAAGAGCAACGATCTATCTATAGTCATTGTTGGCAATAAAACTGATTTAGTGGATAAGAGAGTCATCGATTACGAAGAAGGAGTTCAAATGGCAAATACCTTATCGGAAGAAAACAGAATTAAGATCTCCTATATCGAAATTAGTGCCCTCACCGGAGAAAACGTCGAAGATGCATTTGGTTTGATGTCTTACCACTTCATTGCAGAAAGCAAGAAAACTGAAGAAGAAAAACTGCAAGAAGAAATCGTTGATATTATTAATTTGATTCTTAAAGAAAAAAAAAAGTTAACCCTCTCCTTTATAACTAACAATTTAGCTTGGAGCCCCGTGTTGAGACTGCTATTTGAAACCAAACAATTAGGAACTTTTTCAAAAGTCGAAAAGAAAAATTTTGAAATTTTCAAAAACGATAAAGGTTTGATATTGAAAAACATCTTGTACGACAATCTGAAAATTTCAGACGCCGATGGTGTTTTCGCTATATTAGATGCAAGAAACTTGGAGCGCCCTGATTCCAAATGGAACGATTTGATCAAAAAGATTACGAAAAACATAAATAGCGATAAAGTCCTGTCAATTGGAATTGCTACTACAGAAAAGGGAAATTGGTCGAAATTAACGGAAGAAATAGATGTGAGTGAACATTTAGAAGCGAAGATGATACATTATTTCTTATTTCAAATCATTCCTAAGAATAGGTTAGAGATCCTTGAACAATTAAAAGTCCTACTTAGTACTCTACAACAGACGATAAACCAAAACATCTTCAAGTAAGTACATTTATTAATGAAATTGACATTGATTTTAATATTAAAATCAATTTTTAGAAGTCAAATATTTAAAAAAACTAGAATATTAAACCCTGATTCCTAAGATCGCTTTTTAATTCATCGGTATCG
>JAHPYY010000177.1 GCA_019058515.1 Promethearchaeota archaeon | reverse complement strand
GTATTAAAGATTTTCAAGAGAAAATTCGCATGCATAAACCGGGAGTAAAGTTACATCCAGTTAGACTTGAGGAATTTAGCAATTTAGACCTTTCCGAAGTAGTGACAGGATTAAAAAAATTTCAGGAGATAAATACTCGCGACGATCTTAGAGGAGTTAAAAATATAAAACTAAATGGATGGAATTTGTTGAAAATTCCCAAGCCCATACTAAAATTAACTCATCTTGAAACGCTTAGTTTACAACACAATCAAATTAAAGCGGTTCCAGACGAAATTTCAAACTTGGGTTCACTAAAAAACCTGAACCTTAGCTTTAATTCGTTTGCGGAGGTTCACACTCCAATATTACGCTTAAAATCATTAGAATACCTTGATATCTATTGTAATTCCTTAACTGTTATTCCTGACTCTATTAAAGAAATAACTTCAATAAAAGAGATGGATTTTAGATACAATTCAATTTCTACAATGCCAATATCCATAAATGAATTGCCATTGCTGAAATGTGTAGATTTCGGTAATAATCTTATAAAAAATTTTCCTGATTTATTCAAATCTGGAAAATTTAAATACAATCCAAGCACAGGGACAATACTTCGAACTTGAGATACCCTTTTGTCAACTAATTTTATATTTTTTATTGGCTAACTCCACTTATCATTTTGGCAATTTCAGTACATTTTAAGGTTTTTAAGTAATTACAAATCTTGAAATAAAAAATTAGACTATATAACATTTAAATAGGATCTAGATCTAACTTTAATTAACTATATAGAAACAACAACTTATTGTTGTCAGTTCTAAAATAATATAACAATACGATAAAGTAAATCAAGAGGTATGAATTATGAGTGGAGATATTGGAATAGAATTCTCGGATGAGAGCCTTCGTAAGATAGCAGAACAAAAAATTAAGTTTCGTCTATCAGTGCGAGTTCACGCGGTAATCTACATTTTGATTAACCTAATGCTAGTTATTATAAACTTGCTTACATTTTCAGGTAGGATATACTGGTTTATGTTCCCAATGCTTGGTTGGGGCACTGGTCTCGCGATGCATGCGACCGCTTACAGTTTGTACGCAAGAGGGGTATATCCAATTGCTAAAAGGGGTGTAATCTTTCATTTGGTGGCGTATATCATGGTCAACTTACTACTTATCGTCATCGACATAGGGTTATTTTATAGATTCAGTATAAATACTCCAAGATGGTTTTATTTCGCCGCGGTTCCATGGGGTGTGGCTTGGCTTTTACACGCGCTGGTATATGTGATGTTCTTTTCAGGGAAGCTCACAGAAGAAGGAATTGGTAAGACTCGTCGAGAAAAAGCTGTCGAAAAGGAATTAAGAAAGATGAAAGAAAAAATTGACAGAGCTAAACGACATGGAGAGATGATGTAGAGATGTGGCTGTCCAAGTTCTTAGATATGACTGATGATATCGAAGAGTTACGGTCAAAAATAAAGGAGAATTTATTTGAAGGGATAAAGAAGAAGAAGTTGACTCCCTTAGAATTTACAATTTTAGAGAGCGTTTTTAACCAAAAAGCCATTTCTGGGTACGACCTCATTGAAACTCTAAACAGAACCTTTGCGGGAACCTGGGAAGCGACCTCTGGTACAGTGTATCCAATATTATCTAAATTGAAGAAAAATGGTTTTTTAGGCATAAGAAACGTAAAAAGTCCAATTGGACCTCTACGTAAAGTTTACTATTTAACAAAAGCAGGTGAGGAGTTGTTAAAAATTAAGGTTAATAAAAACTTTTTTGAGCAATTGCGGTTTACGGAGAATTTCCTGTTAGAATTAACCACTATATACATTCATTCTTTCCCAGAAGAAGAACGGAAAGAGCGAATCATTGAAGTCCAAAATTTAGTGAAAGAAACATTAGAGAATGTTATGAATAATATATCTACTAAAGTCGAGTTCAAGTCTCGGTGTCCAGAATGCGGCTCCGAAGTTGCCCGGGGTACAGCGTTATATTGTCCATATTGCGGAAAAGGTCTTTACCCCGAATCTGGAGAAACTTAAAATTCGTTAAAAATCTTTAAATTTTTTTTAGATTTTCTTTTTATTTTTCCTCTCTGTTGAGAAATCTTGGATATTAGACAGAAATAGATTAAATAAATTTTTATTAAATTAAATTTTATTATCTAAATTTTGTTATACAGATTATTTTTAGCAATCATAATCAATATTGGATCTGCTTAAATTGACTAGACATATATTAGAAGGAAAAATGAGTGAATGGGGTCCTTTTGAGGAGAAAGAGTCTAAATGGTTAATTTTTTCAATGGGAAATCCAAATGAGGGGCATGGCTTAGCTTTGCCAAGAGCTATAGACGATTTTCATTCTAAAAATATCGCGTATCAACTTGAGTTTGCTACTGGACAAAGATATGTGGCACACATCCCGTATACTACTGATAGAGCGGGAGATATCGCAAAGGATTGGTCTCCGTTGTATATCCCGTGGAACGAATTTCTTGAAAAAACTATCCAATTTATTAAATTTCATTTAGACTTAATTAGAGAAAGAGGAGACAGCATCTCTAAGGTAATTGTGTTAAACGGTCATGGGGGTAACGATGATTTAGTGAAGCGTAAATTACAACAAGAAATACAAAAAGAGTTAGGATTGACTAAATTTATAGCTACCTCGGCATTCGTGTCAAAAAAAAGAAAGGTTCCCGAGATTTTGAAAGCATTGGAAGACACCGCCAGCAAAATGATCACAGAAAAAAAGAAATGGTTAGGGTGTGAAACACCGCAGGAATTGGTTGATCTCTACTCCAAAATAGTCTTTAGCGTAGGACATGCGTCTCACATGGAACATAGTCTAGCAGCGGCTATGGGGATGTGCGATATGAATAAAGTAGCGATAATGAATCAACTACTTGAGAAAGATTTTGAAGCTGCTTTAAAAAAATGGCCTCCATTGGGAGGGCTTGGAGGTTATCTTCTAGATGGAGGTAAGTATACAGAGGCTTTAGGAACCGAAGATAACGATAAAATGAATTTGTGGAATTGTCTTAAAGGTCTAAGAGATTTAAACAATGGAAAACTGGTTATAAGCCCAGAACTTGGATTGGTGATCCAAGAATATAGCGTTAAAGAGAAGATTGACATGATAAATAAGTATTGGTAAATATAAAAACCTTAATTTTACATCTTTGAAAGTTTTTTTAAGGTTCTTACACTACATTTATGTATCTTAAATTGAACGATCTGTTAAAAGGGAGCTCCTTATTCGAGTCACAAATATTGCGAAAAAGGATATACCACCGATAATACTGGTAAATATTCTTTTATTTGTATCTTTAGCTTGTGCAAACATGTTGATTCCGAGCTACGCTACGATTAAGGAAGAATTTAATCTAATAGAAGCTGTGATCGGAATTCCCGATTCATTCTTTATTTTGATTAGCGCGGGATTCGCGTTAATTTGGGGTTATTTCTCTGACCGGCTAAATCGTACGAGGGTAATTTTAGCAGGAGCTTTTTCTTGGACACTTGGAATGCTCGTAACTGCTTTTAGCTATTCCTTCTCTATGCTTATAATATCAAGGGCGTTAAGCGGAGCGGGACTCGGATGTGTGTTACCAGTTGGTTATTCCATTTTGTCCGATGTTATTCCTCCAGATGAGCGTTCGGGCTGGTTTGGAGCGATAGCTATTTTAAGTTCTGTGTCAAATGGTATAGGTCAAGGACTGTCTTCGTTTTTAGGGCCTATTCTTACATGGAGATTCCCGTTTTTATTGCTTTCAGGCATTAGCATTGTAGTTATCTTTTTATTATTTTTTATTAAGATTCCCCAGCGTGGAGCAAGAGAAAAGGAATTGGTTGATTTATCCGAATTGAATTTGGAGTATAGCTATAAAATCTCGACAAAAGACATAACAGGAATTTTAAATAAAAAGACTAACCGTTATCTCATTATTCAAGGATTTTTCGCGATTATTCCGGGTACGATTTTGGTATACTTCTTAACATCAATGCTAACCTTGCATTATTTCAATGAAATTCCAACGGAATTACGACTTCAAACTGCTACGATATTTGCAGGTATGGTTGGCGTAGGATATATTCTGGGTAATGTAATCCTTTCTAACCTTGGTGATTTCTTATTTAGAAAGAATGAGAGAAATAGGACAATATTAGCTACGGTCTGTATGTTTACATCTATACCCGCTGGATTAATTATGCTATTTTTTATCCAACCAATAGATATTAACAAATTAGGCTTGGTTTACCCCAATCCAATTGAGACCTTGGAAATTGGAAAATATATAGGATTAACAATTATAGCCATATTTCAAAATTATCCTTCTTATATTTACATGTTCGTGTTTGCTTTAATCGCCTCAGTCCTAAGCGCTGGCCCTGTGGCGAATAAAAGCGCAGTAATGATAGATGTCAACCTCCCAGAACACAAAGGTACAGCTGCCTCAATGTTTAAGTTGTCCGAACAAGTGGGAAAGGGTTTAACGATTTTGATTACATTTATACTAATCTCTTTTTTAGGAAGCATCTTTAATATGATCGTTTTCTCCATGATTTTTTGGTTACCTGCGGGGATTTTGTGGTTCTTCGCAAGTAAAACTGTTATAACGGATATGAGAGCTAAATCTAAAATTTTGTCGGAGCGACAACAAAGCAGGCTCATAGATTACATATTCGAATTAGAAATTCAGATGGACAGAGCGATTCAATTCGTACAAGATTCAAAGTTCTACATAATTACCAATAAAGAAAAGTTCAGAAAACTGGTGAAAAACGCTCAAAAAATATTCAAGTTCGTTGAAAATCAAGGAAGAGTAAGGAGTATGACCAATATTCAAGAAAAAGCAAGCATTTGGAGTGAACGACTTCGTCAGATCCGCATGCAAACGAGTGAAATTTATCGACACATAAGGAGGGGCGAACCTGGTCCTTCGATGGAAAAGGAACTACACCGTTTAAATCAGATCCGACAACGAATTGGAAAATGGGAGAAATCGACTTTTGGTACCATTCAAACCTATTACGAGGTAGCTCACCTAAAAATCGTGGAAGCAAGATTAATGAGAAATTACGATTTGTTGAAGTGCTTATCTAAAGTGTACGAGGCAATCAGAATATACCATCGTGTAAAACATTTACTTCAAGAAAGGGTAGAACATTTCAACGATAAGAAAGGACCTTCAGAGGAAGATATTATCACAAATGAAAAAGAAAGCGTCTTGTTAGAAAAATGTGTCAACGCTTTAAACGCTACCGTAAAGTTAAAAGACGAGTTGGAAGCTATTTTTGATAGATTGGAAGAAAAAGGAATTACTAGACACGATCTGCTCAAGATTTCAGAATTAACATTTGAATATCAAGTTGATTTACGCAGCGTTTTAGTGGATACTTTTGGGCAAGACGAGCAAACAAGAGGAGCTATCATAGAAACACTTGAAGCAGTGTCCAACATATTCACACAATACGATTCGTGGCGAGAAACTGAATTTCGAGTTTTTTAATTTCGTATTTATCATAGAAATTATGAAAATTAAACGCTTAATTTAGCGATTAACCTACTTAAGATTTATATATTCGACTTTTCTCCTAATTTATGGGGTAAAAATAATCTTTTTTTTCGCAAAATGTCAACCGCGTTTAAGTTAAAAGTGCTTGCATTGGGAGAAAAAGAAAGCAAGGAATTTTTCTTTAAACACAGTCGAGATTTTGTCTATCGCTTCCAAAGTAATTACAAGTTAACAGTTGGAGTAGATATATTAAGTGCTGAATGCTACTTTAATGACTGCGGTGATACCGCAAGTTTAAGCTTGTGGGATATCGGAACGCAAGAACGCTTTGCTTTTATTAGATATACATTCTACAGAGGGGCTGCTGGTTGTCTACTATTTTGTAATTTAAAATCACTTGGAGAAAATGATAACCTCGACGAATATCTATCTGAAGTAAGAACCTATTCCAGTAGAATTCCTGTTTACCTCGTTTGTTATTTACCAGAAGATTTACTTGGGTTTAATTTGCAGTTATTAGATAGATTTGTTGAAGTAAGAGAAATTATTAGATATTTTATTATACCTAACCAATTAGATGCTGTGTTAGTGGAATTTACCCGAGATGTTCTCGCTAATAGAAGTGAAATCGACGTAGATAATCTTAACAATACAGAGATCTTTAAAGAAAAAGAAATATTTTTTAAATTTCTTAGGTATTTCCGTACTTGTCCCATTTGTAATAATGTTAACCATATTTCTTACTTAAGGCGCTTCTTCTATGATGCTAATCCTATTAGCGTGAAAATAAAGAAGAAGCTTTTATGGTTTACGGAAAATTGTGGAGATCCCCTTCAAGATCATAAATCTATTTTAAAAATTGGTATCCCTTGCTGTTCTTGTTTTAAGAAATATATTGGAACAAATTAATGCTATTTTTTTAAGATAAATCTTAAATGTGAGCTTATAGCATCGTTAAGCAATATTTTAATAAGCTGTCTGATTAAGAATGAAAATTGTTTAACATATAACCCAAGGAAACCATAAAATTTTTTAATTTTCGTCTATTTTTATAATTCTATATTAAATTAGGTGCAACAGAATCTTGAAAGAATTAGATAAGCGCTTAGATTTACCAAAATTAGAACAAGAGATACTGGAATTTTGGGAAAAAGAGAATATCTATTCACTTATAAGAAAAGCGGAGGAAGGCAGAGAAACTTGGAGGTTCATAGATGGTCCTCCTTATACAACTGGAAGTATACATTTGGGAACCGCATGGAACAAAATCCTTAAGGACTATCTCATAAAATATAAAAGAATGAGAGGGTTCCACGCCACAGATACACCTGGCTATGATACGCATGGATTGCCCATAGAAGTGCAAATGGAAAAAGAATTAGGGATACAGAATAAACAACAAATCTTTGACTATGGTGTGGATAAATTTATTAAGAGTTGTAAGGAATTCGCACTGAGAAACCTCAAAATTATGAACGACCAATTTAAACGGTTGGGGTGTGTTTTCTGGGATTGGGAAAATCCTTATATAACATTTAAAAACAGTTATTTAGAGGGTATTTGGTGGACTTTAAAGAAAGCGTGGGAAAACGACCTATTGTACCAATTTTATCGACCCTTGAATTGTTGCCCTAGGTGTGCAACCGCTTTGGCTAAACACGAGCACGATTACAAAAACATCAAGGATACGAGCTTGTTTGTTAAAATAAAATCAACAGACATAGAAAACACATATTTTATAATATGGACTACTACTCCTTGGACTTTAGTAGCTAACGAAGCAATAATGGCAAATCCTATCGTAGAGTACGCAAAAGTTAAGATTGAGGATCTCGATGAATATTGGATTTTAGCGAAACCTGCAATAGTAAGTTTTCTTTCAGGCACCCTTGGATATAAATACAAGATTGTGGAAAGCTTCCTTGGAGAGGAGCTAGAAGGTAAGAAATACATTCACCCGTTAATAGAAGAAGTACCGTATCAAAAAGAAATTGCCAAAGAAAGCGAAACGGTCCATTCCATTATATTGTCTGAGGAATATGTATCTGCTTCAGAGGGAGTTGGTTTAGTTCATTCCGCTCCTGGTCACGGTCCAGAGGATTTTGAAGTTGGGGTAGCTAACAATATCCCAGTATTTACTCCTGTAAACATTAGAGGAAATTACACTAAGGAGGGGGGAATTTTCGAGAATAAGTTCGTGTTTGATGCAAACGACGAGATATTAGAATTGCTAAAGAAAAAAGGTACCTTAATTCACACCGCAGAAATTGAACATGAATACGCCCATTGTTGGAGATGTGATTCAAAATTAGTGTATCGAGCCACTAATCAGTGGTTTTTCAAAACAGAAAGCCTTATAGATGAATTATTAAAAAAGAATGAAGAAATATATTGGATTCCCGATTGGGCAGGAAACCGTTGGTTCAAGAGCTGGTTAAGCACTTTAAAAGATTGGTGTATTTCCCGACAAAGATTTTGGGGAATCCCCTTACCTGTATGGATATGCGACAACGAGGATTGTAAAGAAATCACGGTTATAGGATCTAGAGTGGAATTGAAAGAAGTCGCAGGAGAATGTCCAGAAGATTTACATCGTCCTTGGATTGACAATGTTATGTGGAAGTGTGAAAAATGCAAAAAAGGCACAATGAAAAGAATTCACGACATCTTGGATGTGTGGCTGGATTCTGGATCAGTTGTTTGGGCAGCACAAGAAGTATACGACGGAGAGTCTCATTTTGATAGTTGGACACCGGCTGATTTCATTCTCGAAGGAAAGGATCAAATCAGAGGTTGGTTCAATAGCTTGTTATGTAGCGCAATGGTATCTTCTAATCGAAAAAATTACGACGCGTGTTATATGCACGGGTGGACATTACGAAACAAACTTAAAATGAGTAAATCAAAAGGAAACCAAATATTTCCCGAAGATCTAATTGAAGGAACGATAAAAAAACTTAAACAAAAAAAGTCCTACTCTAATATCAAAGGTATAGAAACTTTTCGATTATATGCTATTGGAGTTACTCAACCAGGTAGAGATTTTAATTTTGATATAAAAGAATACGCAGATACCTATCGGATCATCAATACAATATGGAACAGTTATGTGTTTGCTAACGAAAAGTTTAAGTTAGCCAATTTCGATCCCTCTAAAGTTAAATTAAACCAAAAATTGTTGTCTAAACTAGATAGATGGATTATATCAAGAGCGTATTCTACTATAAAGAAGATTACGAAATTAGCAGACGACTACCTATTACCTTGGATTACGGGCGAACTCAGAGATCTAGTCGTAAACGACATTAGTCGATGGTATATCATGTTAAACCGAGAAAAGCTTGACATCTACTCGGAAGATCCAAATAAGCTAAATATTATGGCAGTCTTGTACGATGTGTTGTTCAAAGTTTTACTGCTACTAGCTCCGATTAATCCGATGTTATCTGAGGATATTTACCAAAAAATGTTCAAATCTCACACAAAGGCTTTAAAAGTCGAAAATACTAAGAGTATTCACCTTCAAAAGTGGCCTAACTTTGATAAAAAGCTCATTGACGAGGAATTAGAAACCGAAATGGCTTTTACAAGAAACATCATAGAAGACATTAGAGCTTTAAAGGATGAGAACAAGATACGACTACGATGGCCAAACAAAAAAATATTCATAGAACCAAAAGAGGATATGCCAGAACTCTCTCTTTTTGATATCATTCAGCAAGTCGCTAACGTCAAAGAATTAGAAATTAAAAAAAGCGTTAAAGCCAAAAAATCTTTGATAAAAGCAGAGACAAAATTTTACAATCTTTACTTAGATGTCAGCGTCGACGATGAAATCTTATCAGAGCGGGTTACAAACGATTTAATTCGACACATTCAGTTCTCAAGAAAAAATAATCAATATAATGTAGCAGAAGAAATTTCTCTCGAAATATTTACTAACGCCGATTATTTAACTAATTTCGTCAAGCGAAATGAAGAAAATATTGCAGAGAAGGTATCAGCTAAATCTGTGACCGTGAATAGTGGGAATATGAAAAAGAAAAACGGTTATATAACAGGAGAGCTGTACATCTGTTCAAATAAGGATTGCTCAGCTTCATTAAAGAACAATATAACTTCTAAATTGAAAAAAACCAAAGATGTTAGATGCCCTCATTGCGACATAAATTTAAGCAAAATAATGAAAATAGAGTTTCAATTTAATCGGGTTTAACCCTATTTTGCTATTTTTTGAAAGATTTAACTAATTTGTCAAGACTATTTAATTAAAACAAGAAAAATAACTATTATGATAAATCCTACATTTTTAATTCAACTGCTTGAACAAAATCGTCAATTTCTTGTTCAATATCAATTATATCGTCAACATTTTTGATTGTTGAACTTGCGAGCTTACCTAAAAACTCTTTTAGAAGTCTTTCTTTTCCCTTGTCTGCTGGGAAAAGTAAACTGCTTTTATAATGCTCCCAATCTAGTATATTAGTGAAAATTAGGAATAGAACCTCGATGTGACTATATTCAATTAGAGAGATCAGTTTTTCCTTGGTTATTAATCGTTTCGTTTGATCTTTATAAAAATCTGAAAGGTCGTTGTAATAGTTGCTAATTCTTGCAATGTTGTCCAGTTGAGCCTTCAAAGCGGCTTGGCTAATCGGTGAATCTTCGTCTCTATACATGATATCAAAGTATTTGTGGATAAAATCCTTTAGTTTATCAAGCTTTGTTTGGAAAACTCTCGTTTTAACTACGCGCTCAAACATCGGGCTTTCTTTATCTTTATAGAAGCGCAATTCGAATTTTACTATATCTAAAATGTCAAAGAACAGTTCCCTAATATCGATTTCTTCTGCCATTTATTTATACCACTTGTAAGTAAAAATTACTTGTAAGTATAACTTATTAATCTTTAAAGATATATAAATTCTATTTTATCGTTTTCGTGGAGATAACGCCTTCAGGTGTATCTTTATTATATGTAGCGGCGTTTTGAGCATAAAAAGGTAATTAGTTTGCGGGTTTGCTCTTAATTGTAGGAATTTATTGTAAAATTTAAGCGATCTATTCCTTTGTTTTGGTCGCTCGCGTTGAGTAAACCGCTCTATGATGATTTTTAACTTTTCTGAATCCTTATATTTATAGTAGTTAGATGCCCTCAAGGACCACTTTACAGCTTCAAGAAGGTACTTCATGTGATTAAGAGATTTTAATAGGGTAATTCCAATTGAAAAAATGGATATACATAAGTTCATTATCAAACTCTTTATCATTTCGGTCGAACTTACATGGTGTTCTACGGACTCTTTGATGACTGGTCGAAGGTCCTCACCGTAGAGAACATGACTATTGTCTATTACACTTGATAATACAATATTTCGAGGTGCAAATAATTTAGAGATGACCCGATTTACTCGAAATATTCGATGAAAACTCGCTTGTTCCCAATATTTCTGCTTAGTAAGGAAATGGGATACAAACATGCCTGTAGTCTGTTGAATCGAAAAAAGTACTTTATTGGTAAAATGCGAATTAAATTCTCTAAAATCATGTTTTAATTCCAATGATAGAAAGTACTTATCAACTTCTCTTAGGTGATGGTTTGATACTCTGTCCTTGAATATTATTAATAGGTCACAATCGGAAGTATTTGAAGTTTCACATGAATTGTGATTTTGAAGACTGCCAAAAAGAATTATTGAGAGAATCTTATTTATACCAATTTCTCTATTGATTAATACGACAATATCCTTTATGTAGTTCCGTGGTTGTTCGCTAATATTGTCTAAATTGTCAGAAATCTGCGTTTTAATCTGCTGATCAGTCTGTATAAGCGATAGAGATGTCAAGTTATTTTAAGACTACAAAAATTCGAGTTTAATAATAATAATCAAAAGAAGTATTTAATTTATTAACTATCTATTAAACTTAATAAATATGGATTAAATAGAGTTTGCGGTTTTATACGCCACATCTATCGCTTCCAATACTGTTTGGGGTTTTCTTACATCCCCTATCTTCTTGACCGTTATCCCTTCAATTTGCTTGATTTCATCCGCTACGGTATCGTTAGGTTCTACACCTGTAGCGTAATACATGTAATCTACATTATCAATCCTCTGATCACTACTGTTTGCGTCGGTATAATTTACGTAGTTTTCACCTATTTCTGTTACAGTTGCACTTGTCACAAATTTAACTCCGTACATATCAGCTTTGTCTAGCAAAACCCATTTTGTCGTTTTTCCGAGTATTGAGCCTAATTTCGGTAATCGTTCAAGTACGGTTACTTTGTTTCTCCCTTTGTGTCTCATATCTATCGCAACCTGTGGTTCAAGGGCGTTGTAGAACGTTAAAAAGTCTAACGCATCTAAGCTTAGGGTTCCAAACTTTGCAATATATATCGCTAATTCTATACCCGTCGCTCCTCCACCAATAATAACATTATTTTTTCCAACTGGAGCGTCGCCTAAGAACACATCGTTTGCCCAAAAAACATTGTCTTGGTCTATACCTGGAATAGGTGGTTTGATGGGAATTGAACCAGTAGCCAGCAACACTATATCTGGATTTAGAGACTTTACTGTATTGGCGGTAACTTCTTGTTCCAAATGAAGATTAATGCCGTATTTGCGTATCCAATAGGAGTAATTGTCGATCATCTTCACGAACTCGTTTCTCCCTGGAGGTATATATATGAGATTTAATAAACCACCGATTTTATCGTCCTTTTCAAAGAGATGAACTTCGTGTCCCCTTATACTCGCTACTCTGGCGGCTTCTAATCCCGACGGACCAGAGCCTATCACCATTACTTTCTTTTTCTCCTTAAGGGGTTTTATTTTATAACGCGCCTCTTTTCCAGCTCTTGCGTTTCTTAGGCAAGTTATAGGCATCATCCTAAACACGTTGTCGAAGCATCCCTGATTACATGCTACGCAGGTCATAATATCACGCACATCGTCGTCTTTTGCTTTATTTGGAAGATATGGATCTGCGATTAACCCTCTACCAATGCAAATTGCATCAGCTTTTCCCGCTAATAGAACTTTTTCAGCGAGGATAGGATCGTTAATACGGTTTGATGAAAATATCGGAATTGACACGTTTTTTTTAATATTTTCTGCTAAGTAAGTATAACACCCATTAGGTACATCCATAGTTAATTGAGGAGTTTTAGTTTCGTGCCAACCTCCAGTAACATTGAAATAATCCAAATACTTTCCAAGTTCACCAGCAATAATCGCTTTTTCTTTATAGGTGTTGCTACCAGGGACAAAGTCATCTCCAGAGATCCTATATCCTATCGGAAAATCTTCAACTCGAGCTCTCATAGCTTTGATTGTCTCTAATGGAAATCTCAATCGATTCTCTAACTCCCCTCCGTATTTGTCAGTACGCTTGTTGGTTTTCGGGGATATAAATTGGTCCATAAGGTATCCTGCGTTTGCGCATATTTCTACAGCATCAAACCCGCTTTTTTTCGCTCTACCAGCTGCGTCAACGAACGCTCGTTGTTCTCGCTCGATATCTTCCATAGTCATTTCTCTGGGGGTTGTTTTACTAAAATTACTATACACGGCTGATGGAGCAATTGGTTGTTTGCCAATAATCTGAGGAAACGCATACGCACCTCCATGATATAGTTGACAGCATACTTTAATGTTATCTCTCGCTTTATGAATCAGTTTAGTGAATTCCGTAAGTTTTGGAAGATATTTATCATCATCTACGGCAATCATAGAAGGTAGTCCTTTACCGTATATATCTACATAACATCCTCCTACAATAAGAAGTCCTACTCCACCTATGGCGCGTTCGATGTAAAAGTCAATTAGCTTATTGGAGATGAATCCGTTATTGGCAAGGTTTAAATGCATAGCTGGCATTACGATTCTATTCGATATTTCCATATTACTTATTTTCAATGGTTCAAAAAGCCTGAAGAATCTCATTTTATATTCTTAAATTATAGTATTTTTATTAGGTATAAAATTGTAAAATGAATTTAAAATGTATTGATTCATTAATTAAGTGTCAAAAGATTTGAGAAAGATATCGGAAAGATTATTAATATAAGCAAAAAACTACCGAAAGTATGAATCTGCTCCGCTTTCACTCGGAGGTTGCTCTCTCATAAATTGATTCGCTTGTTTCTTAAACTTATCAAACATCGTTTCCATTTCTTCGATTTTTTTATCTAACTCTGTAAAATCTATGTCCAACTTAAAATAATCCTTAATTAATGCGACTAAAGCTTTTGAAGCTTTCGGATCTAATGTCATCATTGGCAATGGCAAAGTTTCCGCTAATAAACATATGCCTGGTGCAAAACCGTTTGCTCCAGCATAAGCCGGAAGAATTCCGTTAGCACCAGCTATAACTCCCGTTTCCATTATTTTAGTATTATCGAACTCCATAAAACTATTGACAATACTATCGTCGGTGCCACAAACATGAAGCGTTGGACCATCAGTTAATTGGTCGGTTACCATTGCTCCTGTACTTAAGTACATTTTGATTTTATTTCCTGTTATTTGCTTTAATTCGTTACACAATGTATCACAGAATTCAAAAACTCCTTCTGATGATTGAGGTTGATAGTCCGCTGTCAAAATAATTAAATCGCTTTCTTCTATCCGAGATTTATAATATACCTTAGCTTTAGGAACCTGTAAAACTCCTTTCTCAACCCCAGCCTTGGGTGGAAAATCAAAACACTGAATTTCCATTATAAGTTCCGCTCCTAAAGAATCTCTTATTGATTCGACTGAAAGTTTCCCAATCAAAGCGATGCCAGGCCATCCAATCAAAACTATCGGTTCTGAAAACTGCTTTTGAGGGATTACCTTTTTTGTTTCTATCTTAAATTGCATAGTTAAAATAGCTCCGCTATATTCTTCCCGCAATTTGGACAAAATTTTTTAGGAGTCGAGATGATCTCCCCACAGAAAGGACAATAAATTCCTGTAGATCCTTGAGGTACTTCCGTCGATAAGCTAGATTTCCAAGAAGGTTCGTAGGATGCGCTTGGTTGGGGGTAGGCTCTTTGATATTGTGACCCTAATGCTCTTTTCGCTTTGCAATGCGCATAGAATGGTGTTAATAAGCAGATAAACAATGGTGCAAGGATGAGTTCGGGTATCATATATACTAAGTTGTAAATGAAAATAGCACCAAAGTTTCGAGACATGGGGTTATGCCACGACATATAAGTAGCATTATCTACACTCCAAATGAAAACCATAAGAGCGTTGAACACTAAACTAACGAGAAATATGATTAATACGCTAATTATAAAAATACCTATGATTTTAATGAAAGAACCTTTTGAAATCATTCGTGATTCGTTTGCCGGCCGTTCGATCGATGGATCGTTAAATGTGAATATTGTAAATAGGAAAAATCCGAATAATATGATCCCAGGTATCCATAATAATGCAAAGCCTAATGGTACGAATAACCCTAACAATAGCACCGGAATTATCATCCTTTTATTAAAAGATCTTTTAAATTCCTCGGTAAAATCAGCCTCACCATTAACAAGTGTCTTAAAGACAAATGTAGTGACCGATGACATCGCAACTGCGGTAACTACGGCTCCTATTATATAATCCAGCACTAATATACCGTAAACAATATATAATGATTGCAACATCCGAGTATACGTAGCGGGATCAAAATTTCCAGAAAGAATATCCTCAAGATTAAAATTTATTGAAGAATTGACAATGTACGACATCCACCTTAATTCAGTTAATAAGAACGTGTTTAAGGTAATGGATATTATGGCAAAAACGGCTAGAGGGATAATAAGCGTAGTATATAACTTCCCAAATAGATTAAATCCTTGAGAGATAAGTTCTCCAAATCTCTTTTCGGCAAATTGAGGTAAATTAGCTTCCTCCATAGTTCTATTTATGTTCTCTATTTTTTATACTTTTTCAATAATTCTTTAAATAATCGTGTATCTTAATTACACGTAATACTATCAAATTTTAATGTTAATAGAATAAAAAATTCTGGGTTTATAAAAAACTCCGCAAATGTTTCGCTTACGCCAACCCAACCGAGAAATCCCGGGTATATTCTCTTATATGGAATTTTTTAATCGGAAATTATTAGCCTATGGCTCTATGATTGTGCTACCTACGCTAATTGCACTGATTTCTACATTTTTTAACGCAATAAGTTCTCCTTGGTATGGAATTATTTACGATATTCTCTATTTTTGTAATATGTTTACCATATTTACCATGATATTAATTACTGGTTCCTTAATCTCTCTGATATACTCAAGTAAAGCTCCAATCTTGAGAGAACCTCCGAAGGGGTGGGCCATCCAATTAAATGTGGTACTTACTTTCGTCATTGGAGGGAGTACTATCATAGGTCACGTATTAGCGGCCATAGTTAGAAATGAAACATTTAAAGAGGTATTTTTCATTCTTGGGGCAATAGTAGTATACATTTTAGCTTTTGTAATCTATTTTTCCTTTACTACTGTGGGAAAATACGGTTATTTCATATTAGCTTTAAGCCAGCCTGTCGTAGGAATTATTTACTACAGCGTTTTCACAGAGCAATTGAATTTAGCGTTCTTTATTAGAGCTATTATCTTTTTTACTACGTGCGCTTTGCTTTTTGCGATACCTTATGCTCGGGGTTTATTTCAAGTGAGTAATATCTATAAAGAAGCGACTGGATTGGGTGGCTACGAATTTATTAGAGCGTTTGTCCTCTCAATGACCACTGATGGAAATGACGATAGAATTGAAGCACTTTTTAATAGAGTTGGTGTAAAATCAGATGTTAAGATACAATATCTTTTAATTAGAAGCGAAGAAACTAAATTAATTAAAGGTTTCTTTATCGTTCCTCATGTACATTTTGGTCCGTTTAAAACCTGTGGCTCATCAGACTTGCCTGAGCAAATTTACAAAAAGTTTAGCAATATACCCGGGCTTACAGTTTATCATGGATTGAACGATCATTCCGAAAACTTGACTAATCAAAAGATGGTCGATAAGGTCATCAATAGAATTGAAAGCGACATGAGTTGGATATTAAACAACGACAATGTGAAATGGGAAAAGGAAGTTTACGATTTTTTTCGTGATATATCTAATTCGGCTAAAGTAATTGGATTAGTGATTGACAAGGTTCCAATGATTTTCTTAACTAGACATCCTTTACCCTCTGATGACATTCAATCCGAAATAGGAGAGGAACTATCAATTTTAGCTAAGAATAAAGGGTATCATGATATAATGGTGGTAGATTCTCATAATTCAATAATAGACGATGAGATATTAATAAGAAAAGGAACAATTGAAGCCAACGACTTAACTTCTGCAACAAATAACCTATTAATCAAACATAATTCTGATGGCAATAAGCCCGTGAAGTTAATGTATGGAGTTGCTAAGGATAAATTGGAGAAATACGATGTTAAAGATGGTATTGGTTACGGAGGCATGGTAATTCACCTTTTCAAAAATATGGAAACTACTCAGAAAACCGCATTAATTCACTTCGATGCAAACAATTGTAATGTCAAGATACGCTCGTATATATTAAACATGCTACAAAATCGAGGTATAGAAAGAGGAGAGATCACAACCTCTGATTCACACACTGTAGCTAGAAAGTTTACTAAGCGCGGATACTCTCCGATTGGAGATAAGGTTGAACTTGGATACATTTTAGAGAAACTACAACACGCTCTTAAGAAAGCGGAGGAAGACTTAGAACCAGTTGAGTTTTATTATAGTCATTCAATTGAGTCTAATGTCAAAATTTGGGGGGATCTCAAATATTTTGATGTCATTATGGCTACTTTGCAACAATGCATTAAAGTGTCGCAAAGGTTATTAACCCTTAGTTTAATCGCTCCTACGTTTTTCTCGTTAATCTTATTATTATTTTACTACAATATCCCTCTTATTCCATAAATCTCAACCTTAATAGCTAATCTAAATTTAACGAGTAAAATCAAATTTCAGTTTTACAACAAATACAAGGAACCTTTTTTCATTAAAAGCTCTAATACAACTATCGCAATAAGTTGCTTTGAATGATGGACAAGTATAAGTAAAATTTTTTATCTTATCGTTACATGTTAAGCATTCATTTTTATTAGCAAATTAAATAATGTGCGAATCATCGGGTCGTTAAATTGGGTACAGGTTCTCTTTAACATATTTAATCTTTTCTCTATCTTGTTCTATATCATAGTGGGAGTTGGATTTGAGATATTCCTTTTCAGCTTTTTATTTATAAATTCTGATGTTATTGGAGTAAAAGTTGGAATTTTTGATGTGAATTACAGTATCGGAGTTATTATATATTTACTTTTGAATGTCGTAATATTCTTTATTTCTGGCTTACTATTTGGAAAAGAATCTTTGAGTTCAGAAGATCCAGAGATAAAATTGAAAGGTAAAATTTTAATTGTAGCTTTTATAGTGTATTTTATCGGTGCCCTACTAGATGCTGCTATTCCATTGACCCCTCTAACACTTGTTGTTACACGGTCAATTCTCATCGCAAACGTAATTCTGTTTGATTTTGGATTTTTCTTTCCAAACTTCATCAATAAGTTGTTCATAAAAGAGGAAAATTCTTAAAAACCAGGTTTTTTATTTTTTTTTCCTAACATAATAAACCGTATTACGCAGATATTATCTGAATTCATATTTCGAATACACTATAGTTAAACTAATTACTCAGTACATGAACTCAATTATGGATTCTTCAAATATAAACGAGTTAATTAAGATTTCACTCATTGGATCTCCAGCAGTGGGAAAAACAACTATACTCAAAATGCTGTCTAAAAACACCATTGATACAATTTACATACCTACTCAAGGCTTTGACTTAAAAACCGTAAAATTCGGAAATTTTAATTTAAAAGTATGGGATTTTGGTGGACAAAAAAGTTATCACCAATTTCTTAAAAGTTATTTAATGGGATCAGATTTAGTGTTTGTAGTGACCGATTCTACCCCAAGAAATGTGTTAAATTCACGTCAACTGGTAGATTTGGCTAATTTTATCGTAGAACGAGACTGCCCAATTATCGGAATTGCTAACAAACAGGATCTCTGCATTACTGATGGAAGGTTAACTGAAAAACGAGTAGAAGATATATTGCAGGTAAAAACTGTAGGATTAACAGCAATATTCCCTTCTGAGCGATCAAGACTTCTAAAAATAATTGAAAAAGAATTGAACCAAGTATTAGTTAGAAGGAGGTTAAAGGACATTGAATTTTAACGAAACAGAACTGTTTAGCGCGGCTTTAATCGGATTTGATATGATCGATGGTCCATTTTTAAAATGGAAGAAGGAGTATAAAGGGTTTATTAATAATAGCGTTAATTTAGATGATTTTGCGATTAATTTTTATCTCGCATTTCGAGGAGGTAATGCTGGAAAAAAACCGCGAGCTATTCTTTATGACGATTTTTACATTGTAGCATTCCCTAAAGACCTAGAATTGTGTTGTTTGTTTATGAAACCTCAGGGGGTTGAGGAAAATATTTCCCAATTAAACAAAATTGCTAATCGAATAATTTATGAAATCGAAGAACACGAGGAACAGTGTGAGTCTGAATCGCATCTTTCAAAATCTGAAGAGGATGACATAGAAGAAATAAGGAGATTAATTGTCAATCTACTTAGAGGTAAGGAGATGTCGACACCAGAATTAAGAAGGTACTTTAAACTCGATAATAGTCAAATCTGGAAAATAATGTCGGATTTAGAAAACTCGAACCAAGTTAAAAGAGCCGATAAGAAAGGTAGAGCAGTACTTTGGACTGTAAGTTAACCGTTAGGTCATTATGTAAATTTATCATTTCAAATCTATAATTAGGCTTTAACAAGTCTTAGATGAAAAAAATTAAAAGAATACAAAATCTCTATGTAATATTATTTTTGTGAAAATAACATCTCATAAGATGTCTATAAGGATCTCAAAAAGTTTTATTTCTTATTTTTTGGAGTTACTTCTATTTTCAATGATTCTTTTAATATATTTTAACATCACCTCAACAGTCTCTTGTAAGGTTTCACAGACTCAGTCTCCCAAAATTTACATGGTTTTAAGAATGGACGATTATTCTAATTCCTCGAATTTTCAAATGGAAAGAAAAATTTTTAATATAGCATCACTTTACAATTTTCCAATCAGTGTTGCTCCTGTATGGATGTTTGGGAGCCAACCAGATGAGGTGGAGTTTCTGAAACCTTATATGAACAATGGTTCCGTTGAGATTGCCTCTCACGGGCTTACTCACGCCCATTTTCCTAGTCGACCATATTCAGATCAAGTTTATCGTTTAAAAGAAAGCAGGAGGTTGTTGGAAGAAGCGTATAACACTACTATCGAGGCTTTTGCGGTCCCACTTAACGAATATGATAATAACACCTTAAAGGCGTTAACTGAGCTCGAATATAAGGTAATTTCGGCGCACAAAGACGAACAAATCAAAAACGAATCAATTAACTTTCCAGAGTTGATATACGCCCATGCTCAAACGATGCCATGGGGAGAAGGAATCGAAGAATTTAAATCGTTAATTAACCAATACAGATCAAGTACCTATTACATGAATGCGAGTAAAGCTTTAGTTCTTTGCGCTTACTTTCACGCTCCGAATTTCGTTGAATTTCTCCAGTATGTTGAACCAAGGACGTTTTTTTTACAAAACATAAGATCTAATCTCACTGAATTTAACGATTTTTTGAAGTACTTATGGTACCAAAGTGATCTCCAAGTAGTTACATTCAATTCTCTAATAGAATTAAGAGAAAACACCGAGCTTTTAAACCTTGGTTTGAGTGATCCCATTCCCCAAATTACACCTTCATTTCCTAAGGAATTAGGATACCTTAGTGTGTTTTTCACACTCCTATTAATAATCGGAATAAGCGTAATTTTAAGCGGATTTATCAAATATCGGAATATAAGAACAATATTTAACGGTTAAACAAGCTTAAGGGATGGTAACTTATATTTAAGTCATTATAAACTTGTTTCGTTAAGATCATTCGAATCTCCCTTTTTTTGATCTAAAGTTTCGATTTTTTCTTGAAACCTACCAAGCATCGATGTTCCAATAAAAATCAATACAACAGCAAGGAAGAAAAGAACATAATTTTCAAAGGTATTTCCAAATATTAACAATCCAGCAAGAATCGGTATCAAGAGACCAATTGCATTGAAGATTGGAAAAGCGATTGCAACTCTAGCTTTCTGAAACGCGGACTGATAAAAAGCGAAGCTAACCCCATTGCAAATTACCAATCCCCACCAAGAGATAAAAACCCATAGATGTGGATAATCGAACCAGAAAATAGCAAATCCGATTTCTAACCAGAAGAAAAAGGTAGGGGGAATGTTAGCATGACCTACAGCATGGGATAATATATTTGTGAAGACACTCCCTAGAGCAAGTAAAAATGCTCCCGTTATTAGTATGTATAATCCTTCTACTGAAGTATCTCTCTTTTTTTTTGCCATATATTTAAAGAATAAAGTAATTAATACTGTGATAGCTGTGAACAGTATTAATGGAAACACCATTTCATACAAATTGATACTTACATTTGAAATACCTGAAAAAGCGATCATAATTGGAGAGAGCATTAATATAAAGATTGCTATGAATTCGTACCATTTAATTTTTTCCTTTAAGATTCGGTTTGCTGCTAGGACTATAAATATAATTCCGATCGTATTGATTGGTACAGAAACCATAAATCCAACAAAAGCCATCGATATTATATAAGGAAACCAAGCAACAAGCCCCATAATTGACCCAATAATCCACCACTTATTTTTAATAATTTCTTTAAACGCTAAGGCAATACCTTTTAACCCTTCGTCAAAAACTATATTAGGACTCTTCATTAATCCCACTTTCTGAAAAATTACTCCAAAACTGAACATAGGCATAGCAATTAATACTAATATTATACCCGTCATCGCGGTTGTAACATCAATCATATTCTTTCAACTATCACTATTTTATTCGTTATTAATTCAATATTTTGTATAATTTAAATTTGATATGGGATAAGCTTTACTTTTTTTTCTTCCTTACATAAGTGAGTATTTAGCTTTTATCTGGATTCTCGATTTTTTCTTCCGTTTCTCCTTTTTTATCTATACTTCGAATCTTTTCTTGAAACCTTCCAAGAGAAATTGTTCCTATAAAAATCAAAAATATCGCAATAAAGAAGAGAATGTAATTATCAAAAGTATTTCTGAATACAAACATTCCCGCAAGAATCGGAATTGAAAGACCAATTGAATCGATGATTGGAAATGCGATTGAAACTCTAGCTTTTTGAAAGGCTGATTGATAAAATGCAAAACTACACAAATTACAAATGGCTAAACCCCACCACGATATGAACACCCATAGATGAGGATAATCGAACCAAAAAATCCCAAATCCAATTTCAACCCAAAAAAAAAAAGTAGGGAGAATGTTTGATTGTGCCATAGCATGAGCCAAAATGTTGGTGAATACCCCACCGAGAGCTAAGAAGAATGCTCCTATAACCATTATATAAAGTCCCTCTGTAGGAGTGCCTTTTTTTCTAATTGCCATGAACACAAAAAAGAATGTTAAACCAAAAGAAACGATTAAGAAAATAATTAACGGAAAAACCATTTGATATAGATCAATACTGACATTAGAAATTCCTGAAAATGCAATTAAAATCGGAGAAACTGATAATAATAATATTGCAACAAATTCATACCATCTTAGTTTCTCTTTTAGAATTCTATTTGCTGCTACGACAACAATTATTATCCCTATGCTATTTATCGGTTCAGAAACAATAAATCCAACAAAAGCCATAGAAATTATATAGGGAAACCAACCAATTACACCGAGAATGGCTCCTAAAACCCACCACTTGTTTTTAATAATCTCCTTAAACGGTAATGTGATCCCCTTAATACCCTTATCAAAAACAATATCAGGACTTTTCTTCAATCCCATTTTTTGAAAAACTACTGCTAGATTGAATAATGGTGTTGCAATTAAAGCTAATACAATGCCTGTTACCACTTGAATCAAATCAACCATTTATAATCCACTTATATTTAATAAAAATTACCATATTAGATATATCAATCTTAATCTACACTCAACAAATGAACTGTAGTCAAAGATACATAGCAGTAGCTAATATAAACTTGATATAGTATTAAAACTATTTGAATATAAAAAATTCCTTTAATTTCAATAACTAATAGAATTTAATTTAGTCTATGGTCCCAATTCTTTTCTTTTGTAAACAATCTTGAGAACATAATATAGCAAATACTTGGTAAATCCATATCGATATTAGAAATTGTTATGTATCTTAGAATGTGGTTTATGGTAAAAATCCCTATAAATTCCATGTGATAGCTGTCTATATTTCGCTCTAAATTGTCTCCTGTGAATTTAATGTCTAAATCGCCAGCTTTATCCCAGACTATTTCTGTAAAGATATTAGGGAAACTTTCTTTCTTTAATCTCCATCCTTCTGTAGTCTTCCATATTTCAGAGCCCATGAATTCGGAAAGAGGATGTTTGTCTTGTTCACCTAAAAATTTAAATGCCTCTTTTCTTTGAATTAGGACTTTATCCATTAGTTCAGTCTTATCTTCAAATTTTTTCTCAAATGGGGCTTCTTCTTTAAAAATTCGTTCTAACATATTCATAACTATGTCGATATAAGTAGCACTATCTTCTCCAGGCACCCAAAGTGCTCTTTCTCCCGAGAAATAAAATTTAAATTCAGATTCAATTCCATCCCCAAATTCGTCTCCAAAAAAACTATAACTCATGTGTATATTTACTTCTGGAAACATCTCTATGCTAATTGTCCAATCCTCGTTAAATCCAATATTTTCTATTTTTCCTCCTAGGTTTTCTTCCACAATCTTTGCTAATTTATCCATTGAAATATCCTTAAAAATAGCACATTTATTTCTACTAATATCTTCTAATTCCTTTTCGTGAGGTCCTCTGACACCAGTTGCGTCTATTTGTCCTATAGTCCAGTACTTAATTTTTTTATTTGACAAACAAACCATACTCTTAGCAATTCATGGTTATTAAGATCTATTATCCTTTTTTTTTGAACTTACCCAAGAAAAAACCTTGAGTCTTATGCACAGAAGGGAATAACCTGCCTGTACCAGGTCTAAGTTCCCCTTGAATTTTATAACTGGGTGATAACCAGTCAGGAAGGGGTAACGGTACTACTTTATCCTGAATTTTTTTTATTTGAAGCTCTCCCTCTTCAGGG
>JAHPYY010000176.1 GCA_019058515.1 Promethearchaeota archaeon | reverse complement strand
TACATACTTCTCTTTTAATGTAATTTCTTGTCTGGAATTTCCTAAAACGGCGATGTTATCTCTTATGCGGGATTGTGCGTCGGTCATCCTGTTTCTTTCTTCTTCTAATTTGTCCCTTTCAGACGCAAGATCTTCCTTTTTACCTATTAATTCAGCGATTTCGTTTAATAGCTTTTCAAGTGTGGCGTCGATAAATTGACGTTTAATATAGTTTGCTATCTTGTTCCTAATTTGCTCTTTCGTCCAATTCCATATGTAATAAGAGGTGTAGGTTTCAAGTTGCTCCTTTAATTTGAATTTAATGGCGTCATTTGGTTTAAGAGTGATTTTAAACCTCCAATAATTCGCAGTCTCTTCCGGTTCCATTGGTTTTTCAATGAATTTGTATCCACTTGATTTGGGATGGTCTAAGTACAATTCTTTCGTTTCTGTGGTTTTATTTTTAATTTTATACTCTGTGGTAAGATTGGTGAAGTAATATTCGTACGAGTATCCGCTACTAAATGAGATTCTATGGGTGCTAAGGTTCTCCGATTCCTCCTCGCGGTTAATAACGACGGCTTGTTCTATAGCGTAATTAAGAATTCTGGTGTCTCCCTTGTTTAAGAACGGGATAATCGCTTCTCCCGCAAGATTGTCGTCGTACACGATTGTAACTGGACCGCGCTCCAAAGTAAGATCGGTGTTATTGGTAATCTCCATGCAAGCGTTCGGATTTTTGTCGTGTTCGTTTTTATTATACAACAAGATTTTCTTTGCGGTCATTTTTTCAGTCAGAATTGGGACCAGCGCGCTGCTTTTTCTCTTTATCGAGACAGGATTTGATATGTTGTACTCAAACAATTCGCCTAAATCTTTAGTTTTGACTTTAGTCGAAGTCGTGAGTTTATCAAAAGCATCCTCATCTACTGCCATAGCTCCTAGATAACGCCCAAAGCTTGATGTGTCTGCCTTTTTCATTTTAGCTCTTTTAGGAGCGGGCGGTGCTCGTGTTGCGGCTTCTGCTTCCATGGCAATTTCTTTGAATTCCTCACTTTTTAATCCCTCTTCTATATCAGTGGGCCGTGCTGTCGAAACCTTAGGTGGAGATATTTTGGGACGTTCGATGTATATTGGTCTATAAAAGTCGTAGATAAAAGAAACGGGCATTCCTGCAACTAAAGTCAATTCAATTTCTTCCCAATCGTCGTTGGTAGTGTTTTCAATTAGCGCGTATCCCGCCAATAAACATTCTTTAGCTTCTGCTTGGCTTTTTGTCATTATAATACGGTAGGATGTTTTCCAAATTGGAGCTTCTCGCAAGTAACTCACGAAAATATCTCGGTCGCTCTCGTCATCTCCGCCAGACTCGCAATTAATAACAATCTTTTTAGAGTCTTTTTTCTTTCCTGCAATCGAAGTATCCAAGAAAAACTGTAAATCTTTGTTTAAATTCTCGTTTAGAATCTTAAAACCTTTTATATCAGCGAAAGGTATTTTCTCCACTTCGTTGTTAGTGTTCAAAATAACAATCAGTTTTTCCGCAACTGTTCGATTATCGACTATTTTGTCAATCGTCTCCAATCCCATTATTGTTCCTTCGAGTTCTTCTGAGCTTCCTGACTTGAGTTTTATCCTAGCTCCTTTAATTTGCGTAATTAAAGAGGAAAATGAATTTTGATCGGGGATATCTAACATAATTGAACGCAATAACTGAGATGTATCAAGCGCAGCGTCGTAAGAGATCGAAGAAATGTAACCCTTTTCGCTGGTGTCTAGAGCAAACAAGCTCTTTAATATGTCGTTCATCTCGTCGATTTTAAACTCTATTTCAAAGGTCCCATTTCCTTTAATCGATCCTTTGTTTATTAGATAAGATACGCCGTGCTTGAATATTACAATTTTAACGATCTTTAATTTGTGTTTTAGCGACATAATTAAAATCAGTAAGACGATTCAAGAATAAAAATGTTATTTATAATCTAGAAATCCATTGATTAATCTAGTAAAGGTAAAACTAAATTAAAGAGAATAAAAAAGCACTACCTATAATTCTCGCTCTAAAATTTCGAGAGTGTCGTGTTCAAGGGTGGATTTGGCTTTTGGTCCCTCAACGATTACGTCAAGAAACTCTCCTTTTTTATTGAAAAAGTAAAACGAAGGTATGGCTTTTAACGCAAACTTAGGATCGGTTGCTTCAGGTGGGCTTTTAGCACGGTGCCAAATCGTCTCTCTAGAGCGGTGAAGGGCGTTTACCATTATACCGTACAATATTCTCATTTCCACAGCGTCTTGGTTTAGGGCGTGTACTATTTTTATCATTCTTGGTACGTTCTTTGAGCAATCGGGACACCAATCCGCTCCTAACGCGACAATTTTTACTTTTTCTTTCTTGCTAGCAATTAACTTTTTCAGTCTTTCGACAACTTCCTTATCGATTTGGTAATTTTCGATATTTTCCTTTACAGTTTCGCTATGTTGTTCCAAGTATTCTTGTATTGTCATCGTTGGTGAGGTCAGGTGTTTCCACTCTAAATTTGTTTTTGACATTTTTCAGCTAATTAGTAATTAAATTTGAGCTTTTTTAATAAACAATCGTTTAGTAATAAATAGGAATTGGGTTATTAAATAAAATTGGCTATGGAATATTAACAGAGTCAGACATTTCCGAGTAAGCGGTTTAAAAGATATAATGCTCCTTTTTTGTCAAGTGGGGTGTTTTGATTTCCACAACGAGGAGATAGAGTACAGGCGGGACAACCTCTCGGAGTGATGTTGGCATCACATTTACAGGTATTTATTAAGTCGAAACCAAGTTTAAGCAACGAGTTAAAATTATGGTACAAGGTTTCAGAGATCCCAACTCCTCCTCTAAATCCGTCGTAAATGTAGATAATGGGTTGTTGCTTAACGGGATCGAAGTCGATCGAAACTCCTCCCAAATCCCACCTGGAAATTTGGGCTAACGCCGGTGAAATAGCAATTAAAGCGTGTTCTACCGCGTGAATTGTTCCTCCCAAGTCGTATCCTCCAAGTTCTAAATCCCTTTGATATTCGTAGGGAATCAAGAAATACACTGATTCAGTTTCGAATTCGATGATAGGGATATCTTCTAAGGGTTTTCTAGCGCGGATTTCTTGAGTCATCGTGTCAATAACTTTATAGGAGTAGTATTCGTGCTCTACTTTAACCTTACCGAAAAATACTTTAATCACGTTATCCAGACCTATTTCCTTTTCATGTATAACTTCAATAGGAGTGATATCGGTGTGCTTCAGAGATTGGGTATAGTAATCAACATTAGCTCGAGAGATGTAAACTTCCTTTCGCTCGAGGTCTAACTCTTCAACTATATAAGATTCTGCTTCGTAAAGGTAAACCGCCCCTGGATGCAAATCTCTAAACACGAAGCTTTCGTCTTCGGTGGTCAATAGTTGATCTTTGGTTTCCGTTCTTAACAATAGCTTATAGCTTCTACTAGAAAGGTCATTTAATCCATATTGCTCGTTCGGGAAAAATTTTCCCCTCCAGTAGTACTTTACTCCTCTCTTCATCAATAACGATTCAACTACTAGTTCCTTCAATAATTCTTTGAATGCATTTTTGTCCTGTAACCCAAACTTGCTAAACTCGTCTACTGTTAATGGGATTTCCTTCGCAGCGCAACAAAAATGATTTTTTAAGATGTTTTTATTTCTAAGGGTGATTAAAATCTCTTCTTGGATCGGTCCAAACAGGATATCGGGATTATGAATGTAAAACAAATCCAGAGGATCTGGCATTGGAATGTAAGTAGATATGGAATAGTCCTCTCCTCTCCCAGAACGACCAATTTGCTGCTTAAAACTCGAAATGGTACCCGGAAATCCCGAAGTAATGGTCGCCTCTAACGAACCGATGTCTATACCCAACTCCAACGCGTTTGTAGAGCTAATCCCGAGTATACGATTACTCTTAAAATCAGTTTCTATCTCCCTCCTCCTCTTTTTACTAATTCCTGCCCTATAGCTAACAATTTGTTCTCTTAAGTTAGGAAGCGCATCGCGAGTCCAAATCGCTTGTAATTCCGCCATACGCCGGGATAATGTAAACATTAACGTTTGAATACCATGTTTTAAGTGACTAATAAATATATTTTTGGATTCTTGGTGAGGTGAGCGATACTTGTTTGAATGTTCGTCGTAGGGAAGATCCCATAACAGAACCTCCTTCGCTCCTGAGGGAGAAGAATCACCATCTACTAAATTAAATTTTTCCCCTACTAGTTTCTCAGCAAATGCTTTTGCGTTATTGATAGTCGCGCTCGATAATACCCAAATCGGATTAACTTTATACATTTCAAGAATTCTCTTTAATCTGCGTATTAATTGAGCGAAATTCGAGCCAAATATCCCCCGATACACGTGAATCTCATCTAACACAATGTACTTGAGATATTTACATATTCTACCCCATTTTTGCTTAAACCAAGGTAGATAGAAATGCAAACCATAAGGATTGGTTATAACAATATTGGCACTATCTAAAACCAATCGTTTTTCAGCGGGATCAATGTCTCCGTCGTAAATTCCAAGACGAGTTCTTTTAATTTTACATTGCGTCATTAAATCGGAAAGAACAATGAATTGATCTCTTGCCAGAGCCTTAGTGGGAAAAATGTATAATGCAGTAGTAGTTTCGTCGTTTAAAATGGATTCTAGTACACTGATGTTATAGCAAAGCGACTTTCCCGAAGCGGTCGAAGTGACTATTACTGTGTTATTTTTTTCTCTTATAGAGTTAATCGCTTGAGCTTGGTGGCTCCACAACCTTATATTATTTGAGGATAACCACATCTGCAACCGCTTTTTTAGTGGTTTGCTTAATTCGCCAAATTCTGCTTCTTTTTTAGGAAAATGTTGAATATGTGCGATCTGGTCATCGTAAAAATCTTGAGATTTAATAAAATTCAAGAATTTATCGAAATCGAGCATTAATTAATCCAATACTAAAAATGTAAACTATGATATAAAATTATAAACTGAAAAAGATTTTTAATTTCTGCGTTTATTCTTATAATAAATCCATATCCATTCTTCTCAATTCATACTGACTTATCATTCAACGAATTTAAGTTAAAATCAACCTCGTTTAATTGAGCTTTTTCCCAAAGATTATGGATTTTACATTCTGGTTGGGCCAAAATTCTATATCTTGCCAAGTTTTCAGTACCTGAAATCCGTGCTTTCGATAAAAAGGAATCGCTTTCATGTTTTTTTCGCTAGTTACTAAACAAACACCTTTAATTCCGTTCCGTATCAGTAATTTTTCAAGGTTCCTCATTAAATGAGACCCAATTCCTTGATGTTGATAATTCTCGAGAACATCTATGTGTAGATGGGCGGGATATTCGTTATAAAAGGACAAAGCATCGTAACTTTTATTTGTAGAAATCTTTCGTTTAATTGCGTAATTCAATATTAGTTTAAAATCCATTGCGTTCTTCCAGGATGAAACAAGAAATAATCTAAGAAATATCCTCCGCCACATTTGCTTTTTATAAATTTGATCTTGCCTTTTGGAGTCAAACGAGCATAGTATGTATCCTACTACTTTTTCTTTTCCGTTAATTTTCTCAACGGCGACGAGAGAACTATTTGGTTCGAAATATGGATAATAAGCACAAAACATCAAACCAAACAAGTATTTATCTTTAAAAAACGGCTTAGCGTCCTCTCCCATGTATCCCGTGTGATAGCAAACATCGATAACACCTTGCTTATCAGTTTTTTTGCAAGTTCTAATATAAACACCTTTCATGGAAAAACGAATAAATATAAAACAAACTTATTTTATTCTAATAAATTTTAACTAGTTTTAATTTTGTGTAGTTTTAATAACTACTTTTAAGTGTTTGATGTGTATGAGTACTACATGGAAAAGTGTAGAATTTGGGGATTTTATAAAAGAATTTGGAACGAATGAGGTTGTTCAATATGCCCCTTCTATCTTGCACTCAAAAAAAGATAAAGAGCACGAAGCTTTTAAGTCTCTCGTACTTTTTTTCGTTGTATCAGGTGTCATTGCGATCTACATCTCTGTGGCGATTTTATTAATCGAGATTTACTTTAATCTGCTATTATTCCTACTTACAATAATAGTGTTATCGTTTATAGATTTAGTACTTATTGTTTTATACTTAAGGTCGAATATAAACATCAATTTGCTAGAAATGTGGGTAGAGATTCACAAAAAGCAAAATAATGACATGTACTTTTGCTTAACTTATTATCCTATTTTTTCAGGCAAGTGTCATCCTAACAAGGCAATCAATATAATCTATAAAATTTACCAAGAGCAGTATGTAAAAGACAAGTTAGATATAGCACAAATAGAATTATATTGTAAAGTTAAAAGAGGAGAGAAAGAGTTAACTCCTATAGGATTTTACTTCCAATACGGAGAAGGAAATCCGTTTGACCATGAAAAAATTAACAGGCATAACTGGCGGTTCTTTCCCTACGAAAAAGCTTTGCGCGAGAATTACATTGCTACTGCTAATTGGGATCATCAATTCGAATGGAGAGAAGATTTAACCTTAGATTACGATAAATTGCACGAATACGCTCCGTGGGTGGTTATTAAATGGAACAAGGCAACTTTGAAACCGCTTAGCGAAAGCAATAAAGAAGCGCTTAATTGGAATCTTAGAAGTATCTCTTCAACACCTAAACTTCAACCATGGGTCTCGAATTTCGATTCGACGACTTTTAAAGATGAGATAGCTTACAAGGACATCAATATAGTAAACAAGGCAATTAACAGAGTAATGGAAAATGGCAATACACCAAGTTCATTAAAAGATATAAGAAAAAAATTGTACGAATTTGAAGCATATTTCAGGGATTTAAGCAACTCGGGTAAATAGACGATTATAGAAGCGAAACCCCAAATTCGAGTCTTCTACTTCAATTTTTTACAAAAATCTAATATGAATTAAATTTGATAACTTTTTATAGTATGGTAAGTATTAGGGATTTAATCCTCATAATTTAAAATTATAGTGAGCTTTAAAAATGGCGTCCTTAGAATTAATTGAAGAACTTGGAATAGAAACCGATAAAGTATTCTACGACCTGAAATCTAAATTTCTTTCTGTTTACATACTTGATTTTGTATTTATTGGGGTGTATAAGAAAAACATTCGAGTAAGCAAAGTTTTGGACGACATATATGCTTCGTTGGAGAACATATCGTTCAAACGAGATGAAATTTATTTTGTAGATCATACTACCAAACAGAAAATCCATGGAAATAAAAAATTGAAAAACCTAAAATTACAGGAAAAGAAAACGGAAGCAAAAGAAGAAGATACCACGGTATCAACTAGGGATAAAAAGCACTCGTCGGAAGAATTGCAAAGGAAGAAAAAAGCCAAAGCAGCAAAACCATCCACAGCAATTCTCGAAGAGGCTGAAAAAGAAGCTATGGAAGACGCTTTCTTTTACGATGTAGACGAAGAAAAGCCTTTCCCAGCACCTGCCGCACCCCCTCCGCCCCCAGGTGGAGCTCCAGCTACTGGTGGCGCTCCTGCAGGACCAACTCCAAGAGAAGAAGTCTATAAGGATATGGAACGCGCTCTAAAAGCTGAAGCCACTGAAAAAGGTAAAGTAGCTGCGAAAACCGCTCCTCCACAATTAAATATCTACGAGATAAATTTAGGACTTCAGTATTATTCTGTGATGATGGAAATGCGTTCCTACTTGTTCTACGTGTATTTCTCTCACAAGGAGTTACAGATCGTGGACGAGGAGGGAAAAGTCATCTTCGAAACTAGTTTTAAAATAGAAACCTACAAAAAAGAACCTCCCGTGTTGAATGTGAGAATTGAAGGAGAAGGGTTCGAGACTCATCCCTTGTATGGCAATGTAGTAGTTACTAAAAGTGCTGTAAATCCACCCGTCATGATTTTTTCCGTTCTTCCTGTAAAATCCGATAAAAAGACGAAAAAGCAAAAAAAAGAGGGTGAAAAGCGCTTCCTTCACTTGTACATAGAATTTGAAGAAAAGATAATTAACCATTCCGTTTTATCGATAATTGTTCAACCAAAACATTACCATGTCGATATAGGCCCCTTACACTTCAATCTTAGCAAACCAGCGGCGATGTTAGTGTCATTTTCCTCTATCGTTATTGCTGCAATTTCGTTAGTGTATACGATTTTTTCGATAGAACCTTCCTCGTCAATAATTGAAACTATCGGGAGTTTTTGGCCAGGGATAGGCGCGTTAGCATTTTTTGCCTTGTTCTTATATACACTATTTACCGAAGGAATATATCCATTGAAAGAAAAAGTATACTATTTCCTCAATTTTGATAAATCTGGTGTGTTAATAAAGTAATCTAAATAGCCTTAATTGATTGGGAACTCGTCCCAAAATTTATTTTTTAAATTGCTCATTTTAGGTTGGTCATTTTTTTTCAACAGGTATAACTCTCTTCTGGCTATCAATTCATTGCCTTTGAGAGTTAAAACCTCTATTAAGTTTGCTTCCCTAGCTTTTTCTGCGATAGATTTGCTTAAAACAGAAAGGAATTGTGATTTGCTAACAGCAGTTATAATTGAATCATTATCGTTGATTTCCAATTCTACATTAAATTTTTTTATATCTGGAAATTGTTGCTCAAGCACTGCTCTTGTACCAGAACCAATCTCTCGGAGAATAAGTGAATATCTTATTAAATCATTTAGTTCTAATTGCTTACCCTTTTTAAGAAGGGGGTGATTTGGAGAACTTACAAAGACTAAGTCGTCTATCCCAATTACTTTGTAATCAAATGCTTGTGGGTCATATTCCAAAAAGCTACCTATTGCTGCAAAGTCCACTTTTTCCTCCATTAAGTAGTTAATTGACTGTAAAGAGTTATTAATGAGTATTTTAAAGGCTACATTAGGGTGTTCTTTTTTAAATTTAGCGAATAAACTCGGTAAAATTTGGGAACCCGGTATTGTAGACGCGGTTATAACAATATTTTCTGTAATCTTGTTGGAATACCTAGACAAATCGCTCACCATGTCATTAAATTCGGTTATAATCCTATTTGCGTGTTCTAGTACAATTTGACCCTCAACCGTTAGTTCGAATGTTTTTGTGGTCCTATTGATTAACCTTATGCTGTCCAATTCCGCTTCCAGTTGAGATATTCGGTGAGATAATGTACTTTGGGAAATTGAGAGATCTTGAGCGACTTTAGAAAAGCTTTTGCACTTCGCTAACTTGATAAAGTCTCTAAGATATTCTATTCTCAAGTTTTTTACACTCTCCATGGCTTACCATGTTGAAATATATGTACAAGTAAAATTAAATTTATCTAGAAAATCAATAAATTTATTTGAAATTATTAATAAATAAATCCTAATAATTAATATCACACGCGCGTGTAGAGTTATGGAAAAAAAGAAGACCCTTACAATTATGATTGGTGATGGTCACTACACTAAAGAACGACCATACACCATGTTACGGTTAGCTTACACTGCTTTATTAGAAGGAAATAAGATAAACATCTTTTTAGTAGAAGATGGTATATGGGTTGGCAAGAAAGGTCAGGATCCATCGACATATGACAATATAGAGAAATGGATGCGGAATGTATTGGAGGAAGGAGCAGTAGTGAAAGCATGTGGAGTGTGCATGAAAGCCCGTGGTTTAACTGAAGAAGAATTAATCGAGGGGATTTCCAAAACTACGATGAACGGCTTTCTCGAAATGTGTTTAGAAGCTGACAATATCGTTACATAAAAGCATGAGGAGCTGAAAAAAATGTCTAAATCTTTTAATCTTGTTTGTTTCGATATGGTGTGTCCTATGCCTGTAGCAAAGACAAAACGGAAGTTAAATCAAATGGAGAGTGGAGATGTACTTGAGGTTAAAGGAGACTTCTTAGAAGCAGGCGAAAATATTAAAAGGTTTGTGGAAAAAAATGGACACTTCGTTTTAGACTTCAAACTGGACGGAGAGAATTATTACTTGAAAATTAAAAAAGGTTAATTTATTAATTTTTTATTTTACTTCTTTTAAATTTTTAATTCCCTGATCTCATTTTGAATTTTTAGAGACTTTTAAGGTGAGATATCATATCATATTTAAAATTTTGAAAATTTTAAGCCTTTTAAGATATATAGTTATTATTTTAATAGATTTAAATAATGAATGAAAGAGGTGATAATCAGCAACCTTTTGGGTATATTTATCTATTAGAAAACAAATTAAATGGTAAAGTGTATATTGGTCAAATAAAAGCTAGTTATGGTGTGAAAAAAAGATTTAAAAAGCACCTTGGAAAAGGGAGATCTTTGGCAAATAAGAGAGTCCAATTTCCTAATAAAAGAATTAATGGTACCCATATACAGAACGCGATGGCAATTTACGGTGAAAATGTATGGAATGTTAAAAATGTTGATATTGCCTCCAATAAGATAGAATTAAATAATAAAGAAAAGCAATAGATTAACTTTTTAAGTCAACTGACAATACAAAGGGATATTATATTCATAAAGGAGGAACAGGAGGAAAACAGCCAAAGTACATAATAAATAGGATGCAACTTAAGTTAAAACGAAGATGGAGAGAAGATGAGGATTTAAAAAAAAGAGTTAGCAAGGGATATAGTAAAGCTATCAAAGCTAAATGGAATGATCCAGAATATGTAGAGAATCAGAGTAAAATAAGGAGTTCAAAAACAATAGAATATTGGAAAAGCAAAGCATATCAAAAAGCTCATCATATTAAATTTATAAATGATCTTAATCAATTTAAACGAAATATATTGCATTATGGATTAAGAGAATTATGCGAAATTTATAGTATGGATCAAAAGACATTATATAGGATATTTAATAAGCACTTTGGAACAAATAACCTAAAAAAGACGAGAGAAAAAATCAGAGAAATAAATGATTAAATTTGGAAAAGCAAATCTAAAATCCAACTGCTTGACCATCTTTCCGTGGCTCTGATGCTGCTAAGTATCCATCTTCTAATTTGTATATAAGTTGAGCACCTCCAAAATCAATAAAGGGACTAAGGGATACTCCGTGGTTTTTCAATCTTAATCCATCAATTGTTTTATTATCCATACCTTCCTCAAGCTTTATTCCTAGTCCAGAAGTAACTTGCCATCTAAATGCATCAATAGCGGCTTGAGGGTTTTGACCGTACTCGAATATGCGAATCATCATTTGAGCGTGTCCTTGCGGTTGGAATGAACCTCCCATTACTCCAAAACTCATTAAAGGGATATCGTTCCTTGTTACGAAGCCGGGTATTATCGTATGATAAGGTCGTTTATGTGGTCCGACTTGATTAGGATGGTTTTCTTCTAAAGTAAAACCGTGCCCTCTGTTTTGTAGACTAATTCCCGTATCAGGAATCACGATACCACTCCCAAAGCTCCAAAAATTGGATTGAATAAAGGATATCATTGTCTCTTCGGCATCTGCTGCTGTAAGATAAACGGTTCCTCCCACTTTAGGTTTCCCGTAATAATATTTGGTTGCTTTTTCTAAATTAACTAATTTAGCTTGTTGTTTTAAGTAATCGGGGTTTAGTAATAATTGAGGGTCGAACTCCCAGGATTTTGAATCCGACACATAGCGATACGCATCGCTAAACGCCAGTTTCATCGCTTCTATTTGCAGATGCAGCGATTTAATTGAATCCACAGGGTGTTTAGATAAGTTAAGATGGTTCACGATACCAAGCATTATAAGAGCCGCAATTCCTTGACCATTTGGTGGAATTTCGTGAAGTTTAACTCCTTTATACTCTATACTTAAAGGATTTACCCATTCTGGGCGATGATTCTTTAAATCCTCGCGAGTTATAAGTCCTCCCGTATTTTGTGCGTGGTTTGCTATTTTTTTGGCAATTTCACCTCTGTAAAAAGCTTCTCCTTCGGTTTCAGCGATCAACTCCAAGGTTTTCACCTGTTCTGGGCACTTAAAAAGCTGTCCTGGCTTAGGAGGTTTGCCGTTAACCGTGAAAGTATTAACCCACTCTGGAAAATTTTTGTATTGGTGATAAACTAGATTCCAGCTCATCCCGACGATTGGAGAAACAATGAAACCATCTCTAGCGTATTTTATCGCAGGTTCGAATAGAGTTTTAAATTCCAAACTTCCAAACTTTTTCCATAATGTCACCCAGGCAGATACTGCTCCAGGAACCGTGGTGGTGTCCCATCCAAATATTGGCATTTCGTTGTATTTTGAAAAATGTTCTTTCGACCATGCAAACGGAGACCGTCCAGAAGCATTCAATCCATGTAAATCGTCTCCTCGATTAAGTATAACAAAAGCGTCGCTACCAATGCCGTTACTTACTGGTTCCACAACGGTTAAGCATATTGCAGAAGCAATAGCCGCATCAACGGCATTTCCACCTTTCATTATCATTTGCAAGCCTGCTTGAGATGCTAAAGGCTGAGATGTAGATACCACATTTTCTGCTAAAATCGGCATTCTTTTTGATGGATACGGATATTTCCAATTAAATGGGAGCTTCATGCTTTTATCTTATTTTTACTTATTAATAATTTGAAAAATAATCGGTTAAATTTAATAATTAATTTGAATATTTAGTTGATTTTTCCTCTTTTTGGATTAGTGCTAACGCGTTAAACCATGTAAAATTTTGGTGTTCTTTTTTAGGTGAGTTTAAATTGTTTAATTTGAAATTTGGTTGTGTTCGAAACCTTAGCGTCGTACTTCATGTTTGTACTTTTGATATTTATCTCCAGCGTAGTTTTCTATATTGTTAGTAACAAATACTTTAACAATAAAATCTCGAAAAATAAAGCTCCCGAAGTAATTAGAAAGCTATTGTTAACCCTTATTGCAGCTTTTTTTGTATATTTCATATTCAATCTTGAAATATTGGTAAATAATCAATTTCCCGATATTCTGTTGACATTTGGATCTCAAGTACTTCTTCTCCTTTCTGTACCTATAGTATTGATATCTCCAAATACAAAAGATAAATACAAGATCAAGTTAGAATATCCCAACTTCGCTCAGTCTCGGAAAGGAAAAATTAAAATTGGTAAACTTCTGTACAATAACAAAACTAAAGGATGGTATCGTTTAAACATCGAAGACTTAAAACGGCACATGTTCATTTGTGGGCTAACGGGTTCTGGAAAAAGTAATTTTTTACAGTTCTTCTTAAAAAATTTTTATAAGAAGTATGATGTCCCTTTTTTATTATCAGAGTTCAAAGGAGAATATATTCATCTGCAAGAAACTATACCAGACCTAATTATCCTCCGTCCTGGGGAGAACTATTCAATTAATATCTTTGATCCAGAACTATCAGAGCCAGAAATCCATGCAGAACGCATTTTGTCAATTTTAACGAGTGGAGGGTTATTCGAAGAAGCCAACATTGAATATACCCCACAGATGGAGCGAGTGTTGTACGACATCCTCCTAAAAATTTGCTCAAATAAAGAAACTAGGAACTGGGAAAGTTTCGAAAAAATATCTACCGATTACCAGAAAGCCAACAAGAATGAAATAAAGTATTTAGACCAGAGTGTTAGTGCGATAAAAAATAGGTTGCGAAGGTACAATATTGGTGCCTTAAAAACTATTTTTACCACTAAAAGCAAACTCAATATTAAAGATCTTTTCAATTTAAGGGTGTTACTAGATTTGAGTTCCATTATTAGACTTGGGGGACGAAAAGAGGATGCACTTTTTTTCTTAAACATGATTTTGAAATATATTTGGGACCAGAATATAGAGAGAGGAAGTAAGAATTATAAGGATATAAAACACATCACTATCGTTGAAGATATGCAGTATTTCGCACCTCAATCGATTACTGAGCACACTAAACTCACATCTTTTATCGAAGATATTGCCTTGCTACTTCGTGGAACTGGTGAATGCTTGATATCTCTAGCAACTCGACCCGCAATTAGTAAAGATGTGCTAGCCAACTCAGGAGTGTTTGTATGTTTTAAAACACATATGGAAAAAGATTTTATTTGCAATCTACTTAATTTAGATAATGCTCACGAACCGTTCCTTTCAATGTTAAATACTGGCGAGTGCTTTATTCGAGTAAATTCTATAAAAAAACCCTTTACTCTGCAAATTCCTATTGTAAAGAGGAAATGGTTGACAGAATCAGCAATTATGACTAGAAACCAAGAGATCTTAAAAAAGAAAGCCGTTCAATTATCCTACGAGAATTCCCAAGATCAAAACAAGTGTAGTTTTTGCGCTACTGAGTTAGAAAAAGGCGAAATAGTGTGCCCATATTGTCAAACAACTCTAAAGAATAGCGGTTGGAACTCTAAAGCCATTGAAAAGTTGGTAAAATCATCGAGAATTTAGATTCGGTTTACAATTTATTTAGAAAAATTTAGAGTGGTTTTTATAGAGGGGTTTCAACCTAAAAGCAATGGTTATTTATTTGTCTTCTGTAGACCTTGACAATCCCTTCATTAATCCTTTACATCAGTGGTTAGAAGGGATGGAAGCTTGGTGCGAGGAATTTAACTATTTTTGCGAGATTTATTTTGGGTATTTAAAATTTCTGTTCATTTTTATTCTCCTCGTGTTTGGACTCATGTCTGTGTTAAAATCAAAAAAGGGGACTTCGGATGTATGGTTTCAGCGCTATAGTGGGGTGATTCAAAACCAATCTCAAGTCGAACAAGAAGACGATATGTCTTATTCTGATAATAAAAAAATTAACAAGGTAAACCTATTCGTAGGCTTTGTTTTCTTTCTTCTAGCAGCTGGGATTCTGTTCGATTATTTTACATACTTTTTAATATGGAGTCTAGAACCTTTGCCCGATAGATTAATTTTTAACTTTATAGATTTTTCTGGAGATATTGATCCTTCCTACTTAAACAGAATAATGGATATCACCGTTTCGCAGTATGCTCACGAAAAAACTATATATTACTGCATAGCTTTATCTTCTTTTGGAGCGTTAGTGAATCTTTTGGGAGGATTATGGTGTTTGTTTAGTCAAAAAAGCATTAAAGTGTCCTTCTCTCTTATCACGGTCGGTTTAACTACTGCTATATTAACCGGGTTTACTACTTGCTTACCGTTCTTCTTAAGTTAGGACTTTTTTGGATATTAAATAAGGTTAGAACTATACTTCGTCCTTGATAGTTTTTAATTCCTTTAACTCTTTTTTAGCGAACAATACTTCCTGCTTAATATCAATGTGGTTCACTAAGGTTTCAAGAGCCTTGAAACCGGTTATTCTCTGCTATAAACTGTAGTGGAACAAATAGATCAAACACATCAGGACGAGAAGTTGGTTTCAACCCTGCATGCATTTCGAGTTCTTTGATTACCTCTACTTCGGAACGCAATAGCTGACTTCCCCTAAGAATTACAGGTTCATAAGTAATGATGCATGACCCTCGCTGTTTCTACTCAAATACATTTGCTTCAAAGAGTAATTTGCTCTTTTAAAAAGTCCCAAATTAAAGTATTAATTCTATCAGTATCTTCAACTAAAACGCTTCCATGCCCAAGATTATCAAGTATACTTAATTTGGAATTTGGAATTTTTTCGTTTAGTAACTTCGCGTCATCCAATGGAATGAATTTGTCCGCAGTACCATGTATTATTAATGTCGGTTGCGTAATATCGTGTAGTGAATCGTACGTATCGTGTGCTCTTATGGCTGCTGCCCTATTTGACAAATCCTGCCAACTGGCATTACTAACGCTTTTTACCATTAATTGCTCATAAAGCGAATCGCTCAATACTTTATCTTCGTTTACTCTTTTAATGAAAGATTCCGAAAACATTAAATTGAGTTTTCTTTTGAAACCCTCCTCTAAATCTAAATCTTGCATTATGGCTCTGTACTCTTCAATTATTGGATTAGCTAATTCACTTTTATAAAATGCAGAGGTTGCCAGCAAAATTAATGTTTTAACCTTTTCCGGATATTTTAAAACAAAATTCTGAGCAATCATACCCCCCATACTAACGCCCATTAAATGAATCTTTTCTTGGATCCCAAAAAAGTCAAACAGTGCCTTTGTCTCCTTTAAGAACATTTCCATATTATAAGCATAATTCGGCCTTGAACTTCCACCAACGCCCCTATTATCCAACGCTATTACCATCATTTTCTTTCTAAAGAACGGTAATTGAAATAACCACCCTTCAAGCGTGGTTGCCCAACCTTGAAGTAGAACTAGTGGTTCTCCTTTACCTTTCTTGATGTAATTGATATCTATATCTTCATATTTGAATATTGGAATATCTTTCACCTTAATCTTAAATTCTCTATATGAGATTAATTATACTAAAGTGAATTTAAATGTAGTATATAATAAAAGAGAAATAAAAATTATGTAGATTTATCGCTTCAAATTTGCTGAAGCCCAGTCGTAATATCCCAGATCTTCTAGAGTTTTAGGAACTTCGGCAAAGAATTGCGCCGTGATTTCTTTTACATGTTTAGCGGCTACTGGATGAAACATCATGGCAAGGTCTAATCCAACCAAGCTTAACGATAAAGCGTTGATAACCTCCCATATAGGACCTCTATATTGTCGTAATCCCCATTCTGGAGCTAGCTTTTCACTCATCCATGCTTCTCGAGCACCCCATGCGTTTGTAGTCCCACCACTGATTGGATAAGCTAAGTCTTCTTCACCGAGCAAACCCGCCACTCGCATTCGCTGATAGATGCTAAAGCTGTATTCCATCCCGTACCCTAAATTCGCAGTAGTTCAAGAAATTTAAACTAGGCTGTTGCGCAGGTCGGGTCCATAACGATTCTATTCCGGGGAAGCCCCAATTCTATAGCATCTTTGTTCATTTTAATTTGATTGTTTAAATCCAGACTAGTCCATAGTAAACAATTGTGGTCGTGTTTTACCGCAAAAGGAATGACTTCCTCCCAAGTAGCTTTATCAGCGGCAGAAAGCATTAAAACTTCGCTTTCCGTGGCAGCAGCAGTTACTTCAAATAACTCAACATCTTTCTTTTTATTTCCTGAACAACCAATGATTACGGGAACATCAACAGCTTGAAGTATATCTTCTAAAAACTTTCTGGATTGAGATACGGGAACATCTCCCATTGCAGGATCAATCGAAAGCGAGTGGAATGTAATACATTCAGCGTCAAACTTATCGACAGCAAACTTTGCCCATTGAGCGGGATCTGCAAGCACATCGCCGTATTCTTGTTTAATAGGTTTAGGAAGCATCATTTTAGCGCCCATGTCGAATACATCGTAAGTTACTAGGGGTGGATGGGGATTCCTTTTATCAAGACCAAGGAAATTGTAGAAAGGAGGTACCTTTTCTCCTCCTATAGTACAGGTTTTTCCGTTAGACCTAATAAATTGAATGGTTTGAATTTCTCCAGGGAAATCAAGATCCAAAGAAAACTTAGAAGGCGTCCACTCCGCTTTACCTAGCTGTGCCGCCCCAGGTAAACCTGCCGCTTGAGCTGCTGAAACGATCATTTGCGGAAGCATTTCGAATTCGAGATACTCGGCAAACATCTCGACATCTTTTAATTCGAGTTCCTGAGTATCGTTCATTAATTCCGCTAATTTTTTGCTTAATTCGTCGTACGACATGATTAATTACTATATTTAGTGTATTGAAGTAGAAAACATTGAAGAAAATATAAAACTTATGTACGCTTTCGATAGTAATTTAAATATGGGTTATGTCGCATTTTGATCATTCTTTTATATATATGATTTCTATTTTCAGACATTTAAAGGATTTATGTGATGAAATCAATCAAGTTAATGAAATAAACGTTAAATATTTAGAAAATCTAAAAAAAAGTTGGTGAAATTAAGGTTTAATTCTCAATTTTCTTGACAAAATCATTATCCAAACTAACGCAGATAAGCTGCAAATTAATGCGATTGAAGATAAAGGATATCCTGGTATTTGTGGCAAATAATAGCGAATTAAATCTCGATTTGATTCTAAAGTGAAAGTATCGGGTCCTTCGTCTAATAGAACGATTTGAATGTAATAAATCAATTCCTCGTCTGCTGTGAAGTTTAAATACGGTTTCTCGCCAAGATCGTAGTAGATTGCTTTATCAAAAATCTCAGGATCCAAGGTGAAATCTTGGTTTACATGATTTTCTTCGGGTCGTTCGTTAAATAAAAATAAGGTGAAATTGCCGGTGAAATTTTCGGCACCAAAAGGAATTAACGCAATCTCCAATAAATCACTCTTGTTCAAGCTCACTAAAAAAAAGATTGATGCTCCGTAATTTATTTTGTCTCTGAATTCAAACGCTTTTTCCGTCTCGACTAATCCATTGACGTTAATAGCTGGAAGGATTAAAGTTAACAAGAGTAATAGTAAACAAAATCGTTTGTATTTCATGGATGAATCAGTAACTTATGTTATAGACTTATATAAATTATATTAGACTTCAAATTGTTTTATAATTTTTGAACTTTACCTAACTGGTTTAAAATACATCAGATTTTGCCTCACATCATTCCATTAAATCATTTAATAGATTGAATCCGCAGTAATTTTACCTTAGAATGAGATAATCTTTAGATTTAAGCAAACCTTATGAATAATGAATGTCTTTCAACCATAAGAACATACATTTCGAAGAGCTTAATTTATTATGGAAACCTTTATTGTAGAAAATTTTGAATTCGAGAAGTTTCACGGATTAGGAAATGATTATATTTTGGTAAATGCTCTCAATTATAATATTTCTGATGGGTTAAAACCCAAACTAGCAAAACTATTGTGTGAAAGGCACTTTTCGATCGGAGCGGACGGACTTATTTTTGTTTGTCCTTCTTCTAAAGCCGATATAAGAATGAGAATTTACAACAAGGACGGTTCTGAAGCAGAGATGTGTGGAAACGGTATTCGCTGCTTTTGCAAATATATCTACGAGCACTCGATTGTTAAAAAACTATCTATCAAAATTGAAACTCCAAGAGGAATCGTGGTAGCAAACCTTTTTTCGAGAAAAGATGATAATGTAATCGATAGTGTACAAATCGATATGGGTCCTCCGATTCTTGATTGCGAGCTTATTCCCGTCGATCTAATCGACGATAAGCCAGAATGCATCAACGAAGAATTAGTGGCGTTAAACAAAATTTTCAAATTTACTGCAATATCAACGGGAAATCCCCACGCAGTAATTTTTTCCAACAAGATTATTAATGACGACGACTTAAAGAGGTATGGTCCCGTTATTGAATCACACGATCGATTTCCCGAAAAAACAAATGTCGAATTTGTTAAAGTAGTTTCTGATTCCGAAGCCTACATGCGCGTGTTTGAAAGAGGTGTAGGGATAACAAATTCCTGCGGAACGGGTACTTGCGCGTCAGTCGTGGCGGGTACAATTTTAGGTAAGTTCAAGAAAAACGCTCCTATAACCGTTCATAATGACGGGGGAGATTTAATTATTACCTACACCGGGAAAACTGTGTTTATGGAAGGACCAGCTATTAGGGTCTTTAAAGGTACCATCGAAAAGCTTTCAGTTAGGCTTTAATTCCCTTCGGTTTAAAGATCCACTTCAAAAGTGAAACATTAGCAAGATTGTTATTAAAGTTATTAATTTAAATGATTTCTTCTTTATGTTACCTAGGTAAAATTATAAATGGGATTGAGAAAAACTGATACCTTTTTCTCTCTCTTATGAAGATTTGGCGGTATGAACTCTGAATATTTCAGAGTAATGATAAAACTGATCTGCCCTGATAATCTTTTATGATTTTACCTCTTTTTTTAGTGAAGTGTTAAAGAGGATATTCAAATACCTAAAGACCATTCACTTCATTTGAATCACTAAAAATGGAGGGTATCGTGAAAAAAATTACAATTTATGATAACAAAACTAAAAAAAATGAGATTCATAGCCTTATTGCTGAAATTAAGGAAAACGGCGATCTAATTCTTTCAGGATACGATTGTGGTCAATCAGCAAAAGTAGTTTTTGGAGATTTTGATCATGAATATTGGCTGACAGTTAAAGCTGAGAATATACTTACAATATTATTGTATTTAATAAAAGATCGGTTTAAAACTGACACAGAATTTAGACAATAGCTATATGAAAAAGATATTCAATTCGATTTCTATTCATATACTTGAATTGTCTTTACCTGCTTAGCGAAGCGTTTACCCTTATTTTCTTCAACGGATTTATAATTTTTTCTCCTTTCAATTTAATAACGGTGGTTTATAACCCTAAAACTTCGCTTGTACCGTAAATCCTTACCTCTTCACACTCACAATCACTCTCTAAATTTGAAAATTAATTAAAATAATTACAAGAGATTTTTTAGAAAATCAATGAGGAGTAGTGATTCTAAACAAGGAAATGGTTCTTGCTATGCAAGTAGATTGAAAAAGAGATATATTGATAAATCTCATTATAGTCAATTTCCGAAATATAACATCATAAAAAGTAAAAAAAAGTTCACAGTCGATGGATGTAATTAATAGTTCTAAATCCCAAAGTAAATTAGTATTATTAGATTCTGATAAAATTGCACATGCTGAAAGAATAAGAAATATATGTAATAAGATTATCCAAGACAACTTAAACATAAATTCCTATGCAGATATAAGTCGTGTTATAGAAGTAAACATTACACAATATTTTCGGACAGATCACCGTCGCTTTATAAAGCTTCCTGTGTTTCTAAAGTTACAAAATCTGTATGGAGAATCAATCCAACATAAAAAATATATAAGGCGTTTTACGACTGATAAATGGATTTTTCTATGGCAAGATAAGGAAGGGGATTATATTGATAAGAAACAAGCCATAGATTTAGCTGCAAGTTTCTTATTGGAAAAAGTTTTGAAATATGATACAACTCGTTATGATTTAGAATATATTAATAATAATTTACATCGAAATGATTTTATCTCGGCATTAAGTGAACGAGGTATTAGATATAACCAAGTTTTAGAAAAATTAGGACTTGAATTAAATACAGATTCAAAAAAATGGTGCTCATTAAGTTGGAGTTCAAATGGTACTCCAAGAACTTACGAATACGCTTTAAATAACGCTGCAAAACATCTTTCTAGTTTATTAGAAGATTATAATTATAATGAAACTAAAATGACTTCACAACAATACATATTAAAGCATCACCAAGATTTTTACGGAGCTCTTAGAAGATACAACCTTGATTTTTATAAAGTTTTAAGAAAATCGGGACATCCAGATGACAGATTTAGAAAAAAATGGTGGTTCTTTGATAACGATAAAAAAGGAAATCTTCTTAATCCTAAAGATCAGGAAAAAAGAATAATTCAATTTTTTAAGAGAAAAATTTTGCCAATTTTTAAGAAAGAAGGATTAATTGAGGGGAATTTAGGACTTAGTTATGATGAGGCTTATGAAATATTAAAAAATACCAAATTTAGAGGTTTTTTAAGTGCTGCAAACGCGAGAAATGTCTCCTTTGGGTGTATGCTATTAACTGAAGGTTATTCACCACGAGTCACGCAAAATCAACGAGCAGGAACTGCTTTTCACTGGATAGGGGAATATTATTTGATGATGCACACTCGAATCAACCATAATTGTAAATCATTTTATGAAGCTAAAATTAACGATGAAAACTTCGTTAAACCTGATAATAAAATTAGTATCAATGAAAATTTCCGAAAACTATCAAAATATGCAAGAAATGTTCCCTTAGAATTTGAGAATATTCATATTGATTATTATTTATTTCATTCGAAAAGACGTTCACAATATAAATTTGACAAAGGGTATCAGAGTGATAATTCTATTTTGTTATTAGTTCCATTAAATATTAAGAACAGTATCAATACCAAATTCAAAAATATCAAAATCCTTTGTATTCATGATTTTTGTGATTTTGTGGGCTTTTCTGATGAGATTAGGGAAGACTTCATTTACTATGCGAAGCTAGCACTAAGCTCCATAAGTGAAACAAGAATTGGAATGAAAAATTTGCATGAATTAGAACAAAAATCTGCAAAGTGTAAAGAGAAATTATTATCTGATCCAAGAATTAATTTTTCAAGCTAATACTCTTAAAGATTAAGCACATCTTTCATTTCAAAGATTCTGTTTTCATTTTGTTTTATGATAAATTTAATAGCTTTTATGGCGCCTTCAGCAAAGCAATATCTACTGTGCGCTTGATGTTTTAATTCTATTCTTTCTCCAAGTCCGGCATATAAGATGGTGTGATCTCCTACAATATCTCCAGCCCGAATACAATGAATACCAATTTCTTCTTTAGCTCCTTTTTTTCTTAAATCTCTACCCAAATTGCGACCGTATTTTGTAATATCATCTTTTTTTACTCCTAATGTGCTACAAATGGTTTCGAGAATTTTTAGGGATGTTCCGCTATAATTATCTTGTTTTCTATGATGGTGCGTTTCAATTATTTCGATATCCCAATCGGATAAATATTTCGTCAGGATCGACGCCATTTTAAACAAAACATTCACTCCTGTAGACATGTTTGGAGAAATAACAGCAGGTGCTTGTTTACTTCTTACTAATTGCTCAAACTCGCCGTAAAACTCTTTAGACATCGCTGTGGTTCCTATAACGCAACGAATTCCATTTTTGGTACACATAATACAATTTATTTCCGTGGCTTTTGCGACGGTGAAATCTACTGCTACATCAGGGTGTGTTTCGTCGATAATATCCTGAAGCTCATAGGCATCTGTTATCCTAACATCGTTTGAATCCTTTACACCGACAAGTGCTCCTAACGATTCGTTTATTTGGGCGACATCACAGGCAGCTACAACTTGAATCTCAGGATCTTTTAACGCTAATTCGCTAATTAATTTACCCATAGAACCTGTGGGTCCTAATATTAACAATTTAATCAAGATTCGTTTACCATTAATCGTTAATTAAATAAGATTTAGATTTTTTAATACAGATTTTATTTTTTCTTGATTTTCCTTTAACGGTGGAGTTAACGGTAATCTCAACCGCCCATCCATTATCCCCATTATTCCCGCTACGTATTTTACCGGCCCAGGGTTTGTTTCAATGAATAATACTTTGAAGAGATCGTACAGCTTAAGCTGCATGGATCTAGCTTTTATCCAATCATTATCACTCATCGCACTTACAAATTTAACCAACATTGAGGGTGCGATATTTGAAGCGACGCTAATAACTCCTCCTCCTCCTAACGCCATAATGTGATATGTCATCGCATCATCACCACTTAAAACTAGAAAATCCTCTGGGGTGGTTTTTATGATCTTCGTAATTTGGTCTATATTACCGCTTGCGCATTTGATACCAACAATGTTATCGTGCTTATTAGCCAGCTCAGATATCGTCTCTGGCTCTAGATTTCTTCCTGTGCGACTTGGCACATTGTACAATATAATAGGGAGATCGATCGATTCTGCGATCGCACTATAATGGGAAATTAAAGAGTGTTGTACTGGTTTGTTGTAATAGGGAACTACAATTAAGACTCCATCAGCTCCGGCTTTTTCAGCGAATTTAGACAAAGATATCGCCTCCTCAGTAGAATTACTACCAGTTCCCGCCAATACGAAGGGATCCTTATCACTTTTTTTGGCCTCATCCACAGCAATTTCTATTGTTTGATGATGTTCTTTGTGCGACAGTGTAGCACTTTCACCAGTAGTTCCCATTGTTAAAATATGACATCCATTTTCGATCTGAAATCTAATGAATTTTCTATATGATTCTTCGTCAATGGTATTATCTTCATGGAACGGAGTGATCATTGCTGTAGTTACTCCCTTTAATTTGTCAATTTTTTTCATTTTATTGTGTCTCAGCTATTATTAGAATTTGATTAAGTTATTTCTTAGATTCTTTCATATAAAAGCCTTATCATAGTTTAAATTTAGAATGGAGGAAAATCGTTCTGATCTGAATAATATACAAAAGATATAATTTTTTATAAACCAAATTTTTATAACACTTCGGTCATAGATTTGACATAGAAGTTCAAACGGAGCTTTGTTGAATAGAGTTTAAAAATGATTGTGGTATTATTTAATTCGGTTGAGGGAAGATGATATCAGTTTTTATTGTAGAGGATGATATTGCAATAAGAAATTTGTATTTAAAGCTTTTAAAAATATTCAATATTCAGGTTTGTGGTATGGCTGAAAATGGTTTAGAAGCTGTAAACCGATTTAAAACATTCAATCATAAACCCGATATCATAATAATGGACCATCGAATGCCTGTTAAGGATGGAATTGATGCAACTAAAGAAATTGTGCAATTAGATCAAAAAGCGAAAGTTATATTTACCAGCGCAGATAAATCGGTTAGGAATAGCGCCCTATCCATGGGAGCTAAGGAATTCATAAAAAAACCGTTTAGTTTGGAAAAATTAATTACTGTTATTCATTATGTTGTATCAGTTTAACAGAGATTCTAACTAATTGAAAATTCTGTATCGTCCTCGTTAAATTCTCCGTTAATTTTGCCACTTCCTATAAGATCGAAAATAATTCCTACGATTTTCTCGGAGTCGATCTTTAAAAATCGTTCTATGTACTTCAATTTTACATGCTTTTTTGCCTTTATAATCCCAAGTAACCTTTCTTTTAAGTTGAAATCCTCTAATTCTTCTTTTAATTTCTTTTCTGCATCTGATATATGATTCCTAAGTTTAATTTCTGTTAAAAGAACCTCAGAATCACTATCGAGCGTGTTGGGAGTGTTATTGACCTCAACGCATCTGTTTTCAGCGTCCAATTTAATTTTAAATTTTTCATTTTTTAGTTTGGTCATCAAATTCAATAAAGAACTTTCTTTCATTAACGAATCAATAATTGGATTGGAATCCGCACTGATATCTAATATCTCTGCGATGATGCTTATCATTTCGTCTCGATTCTCTGGCTTGTTTGCTATCATGGGATAAGTTTTTAGACCTAAAGTTTTTTCGATATCTTCTATGTTCATTTTCTCGGGTAAATCTTGCTTGTTTCCTACTATCGCCGATCTCGCGTAGGGCGCTTCTTTTTGTATTAATTCCATGAAAAACTTACTGTTTTCAACATTTTCAGGTGTTGAATCAGTTACTAGAAGCACAGCGTCGCTACCTTTAATAAGTCCCTTCCAAAGATATTTAAACTGGTCTTGACCAGCAAAATCAAAAAGGTTAAAGAAGAGCTCGCCGATCCTAATAGTAGCGATGTCTCCGATAATGGTTGGGAAGTGTCGTAATGGAATTTCGTCCAACTTAATTAACTTTTTTATCGTAGTTTTTCCAACTCCGGAAAATCCAACCAACGCTATCTTTGGTTTTAGCCGCTCGTGTAGGGGATCTGATAAAGAGTTAATCAACGCTACTATTTTCGAATTCATCGAAACATAATTCGGATCAGTCACGATGAGATTTATGACTTTATCCTTGAATTTAGCTAATTCTGGCTTTATTGATCGAAAGTAATCGTCTACAAGACCAGTTACAAACATTACTATTAAATCCAACTCGAAAATAATTTCATAGGAAATCCTATAATGGAAGAAATCGATGTGATTTACCATCTTATATATTCGCTTTTTAGCAATTTTTTTAATTCTGAAACTTATGTCTTTCACTTCCGATGTTGTTAACGCGTTACCGAAACTTCTTTCGTATATTACCTGCTCTTTGTAAACTATAAAGATTTGCCTTAACATGATTCCCTTAGTAGCTAGTGTTCAATTTAAAACCATAATACTTTATCATATCTCAAACTAAAACGACGATTATTAATACAATTGCTTGATTAAAAAACCTTAATCAAATAAATCTTTAAAAATTTCTCTAAAACTAAGGATAGTTCGTTAATATAATATCTACTAAATTATTGCAACCATACATGTGATCTTAAAATTTTTATATGCGACTTATGTTTATATAGACATAATTTCTAGTTCTCGTAAAAATGAAGGTCGAATTTGCAGATAAATTTGTTGGAACCTTGTTAGGAGTAGCTATTGGGGATACGCTTGGTCACCCGTTCGAAGGACAACTTCGTGAACGGATTCTTTCACATTTTGAATTAGATATGTTCGAGGATTTCGTACAAAAGAATAAAAATTACTTTAAAACCTACACCGACGATACTCAATTAACCATTCACACCGCAAAAGCCTTGATCGATGCAGGGAGATACGATCAAAATATATTTATTAAACATTATGTTAATTGGCTAAGCGACCCTCCTATTGGACCGGGATACGGTTGTATTTCTTCCATTAGAAAGCTAAAACATGGAATTTCGCCAGAAGACGCATCGTCAAATTCGGGAGGTAACGGTACTACGATGAGAATAGCTCCAATCGGATTATTTTTTTCTAAAAGCCTTACAGAATTGAAACAAGCGGCAATCGAATCGAGTAAAATAACCCACTCTCATCCAGCGGCGTCTGCAGGAGCTTTAGTAATTGCTCGAGCGATAGCATATTTACTAAATAAAAACCCAAAAAACGGGTTTTCCCATGAGGAGTTTTTTAAAACTATAATCGATCCTATAACTAACTCTGGGGAAGAGATCTGGGACGAATTCATTGATATCCTTAATAGAGTCAAACATAGTGAGGAACTGTCTATTGAAACGGGGTTAATTAAATTTTCTCAAATTGGCGTTAAAACCCCTTATTTCATTCAACAATACTTAGGTAAAGCGTTTGTGCATCCTTACACCCTAAGTACTGTTACGTGCGCGTTGTTTATTTTCCTTAAAACTCAAACTGATTTTAAGAAATGTATTTTCACTCTTGCTACCGCAGGAGGAGACACAGATACGGTGGCAGCAATCGGAGGAAGTTTGATAGGTGCTTATTATGGGAGAGATTATATCCCAGAAACTCTTATTAAATTAGTAAAAAAAAGTAAAAGTATCATTAAATTGTCGGAGCAATTATATTCTACTTTTATTTCCAGATTCTAACCGTGAATGTTAAGATCGTTGAGTAACGATAGATATCTCGATATTTTATCGGAACATGTAGAGCAATATTTCAAGGGTTTCTTATCGGTATCCATCAAATGGTTAGAAAACTTCATAACACATTTATTCTCGCAATGAGATAGCCCAAAAGTGTGCCCTAACTCGTGTATTGCTTCTTTTAACGCTCTCAATTCGAATAATGGGATATCATGAGCTCTGTGGTAAAACTTTTCGTCTAATCTAATAAGTGACACTAAAGTGGAATAATATGTGTCTTTAGAAATGGTTTTTTGCTTTTGTGCAATTCCAAAAACAAAATTTAAAAACCCTGAGTAAATATCTTTGTTAACTAGTCCAAGTGCCCGAAAGTATTTTTCCTTTTTAGCAAGAGCGGATATTCGCTTTAACAGCATAGAACCGTTATATTGCCGTTTTAGCGGATGATATTCTTCTTTTCGTAATTTAATAATATGAGGAGATATTTCTATTGACTTAAATATTTCCTTGTACACGAACTTAAGATCTTTTTTAAGCCGTAAAATTAAAGCATCGTCAATCTTGTCAACCTTAATTAAGTATAAACTTCGGTTCATGTTGCTGAAAAAGTAAAGCTCTTACGCTTACTTAATCCTTGTTCTTATATAATAATTAAGAGCTATTCTGTTTGCTCCAAATATAAAAGTTAAAATTGGAAAAATGATTTTTTGTTATTATTATTTAATATCGTGTAGAAATTAAGAACTGTTGTAACTTTACTACTATTGTTTTCCTCCATCCAATATGGGAGGGTGGTCTAGCCTGGTATGATACCTATGGAGAATTTCTCTGTAGCATGAATCTTGGTTTGGGACCAAGGGGCCGCGGGTTCGAATCCCGTCCCTCCCATTTTTGTATTCTATCTTTTTCTCGAATAACTCTGCTTCATTCCGTTTTTAAATTGACTGATTCCTCAAGAGAAGTGTCAAAATAAATTTCTGGAAACATGTCTTGGAGGGCTGAGAGAAAGGATAATAATAAAGCAGGATTATTAGAGGTTAATTTGTAATAGGGTTTAATCCTTCTTGTTTCCAAAGCTTTAATCTTTTCGCCGAAAAACTCTAAAAGTTGCTTTACATCGCTAATGATTTCATTGGATTTAGACACCCAAATAACCATCTTTCTGCTACCTTTCCTTTTGGAATACTTGATCTTTACCTTTAATATCATGATATACTTAAATAATAGACAATAAGGATACTAGATCTTTAAATAGAATTATTTAAATCAAGAGCTTTCTAGCGTAAATAGTTAAAGCGAGTTTTTTAGATACCATAATATTAACGGTAACGCGATTGTTGCGTCAACAATAACCGTTGAATATTTCGCTTCTTTGTTGACTTTTCCCCATGAAATTGCCTCGTTTAAGGTGGCTCCACTTAGTCCCCCTGGTTCAGGCCGATCCATTGTAATTTGAATGGCGTAACTTGCCGAGGTAGGACAAAATTGCAATGACTGAAATATGAAATTTTTCGGAACACCACCCCCTATGATTACAACCCCTGCCTTTTTAGCGTCCCAAGCTTTATCCACCAGTTCTAACATGTCTTTGAAGTGATTTAAATTAATGTTTCTGTGATGAAATCCGATTTGGAGCGCTAATCCAGAATCAGTAAACGCAGGACAGAATATTGGGATGGTTTTTCGATAACACACCTTTAGAATCGACGAAGGATGATCTGGAAGGTGTTCTCCAAGAAAATGTAAGAATTCACTTACGCTTAATTCCATTGAGGGGAAATCTAAGCTTGAAATAAAATCTTCAATACCCTCGTAGACTTGATTAGGTAGAAAAACGTCATAAATGCGGTTTAGAGATTCTTGAAGTAATTCAGCATCGTCAATCTCTGAAAGGCTCATATCCCCCTGTAAATGGTGATAACCTAAGCACTCTGCTACATCGTGGGTAATATTTGCCCCGGTTGTAATTAACACGTCTACATATCCCTCTTGAATAAAATCGCGAATAATTGTCTGCATACCAGAAGGAACCATTGCTCCTGCCAAGCTGAAAAACTTAACGCACTTATGATCTGCAATCATTTCCTTGTATATTTCGCAAGCATAAGCGAATCTCTTACCGTTAAATCCCGTGTTTTTTAACGCTTCGATTATTGAAACGATAGTAGAGTCTTTCCTCACTTTGATCTGGTCTACAGCCTTAAGGCGATCTTTAAAATTATCTTCATTCATTTTTAAATAGATTTCCTTTCAGATATGAAGCTTATGAATTCAATAATTAATTTAGCTGCTAAGTTAGAGGTTAGATTGTTAGCTATATCCAAATTTGGAGCCACCTCTACCAAATCAAACGCTAGCACTTCAAACTTCTTCGCGATTTCTTTCAAGATCTTCCACATTTCTCGATAAGTTAAACCTCCTGGTATTGGAAATCCCGTTCCGGGGGCGACTGAAGGGTCAAAAATGTCAATATCGATCGACACATACAACTTTTTAACATTAGAATCGGAGAAATATTTGATAATCTTGTTTGTAAATTCTTCCAAACCAACTTCACTTAACTCAAAAGCAGGGATGTAAGATATTTTTTCTATTTCAGCAATTTTCTTTTCTGGGATATCCACATCTCGAGTACCGACAATTAATAGATTTTTGTCGGCAATTTCCTTTAGATCGTAAATTCTATGTGTAACGGTCGCGTGTGAGTAGATGCCTTTATCCCACTCGTTGTAAAGATCTAAATGCGCATCAAAAATTAGCACTCCAATATCTGAAGTGTCCTGATACCTTTCGAAAAACACTTTTACCACGGGATAACTGCAAAAATGATCTCCTCCAATCATTACGGGTATGATATCCTTCTTTTGAGAATAAATTTCCCTGACGAACTTCTTAATCTCTTTTAAGTTGTTATCTATGTCAGAATCAACAATTTCGACATCTCCCAGGTCTACGACTTTTAACTTAGGAATCTCGTGTCCCATCTCAGTAGTTAATGCTATGTTTTCCGTAACTTGCCTAATTCTTTCGGGGGCTAGCGCCGAGTTAGGTTCACTAATAGAGGTTAAATAGTCCCATGGAATTCCAAAGACTACGAATTTAATATTTTCATTTATGCTTACTCCGAAATCAAAAAAATCTGGTATTTTAGTACACCTCTTTACTCACATTTTCTCCAAAACTTCTATTCCTAAAATTTTGCAGCCAATTTCTATTACAATTTGGACGCATTTAATTAAGAGCAATCGCGCTTTTTCCAACTTTTTATCATCTGAAATTACCTGGCAAGACGAGTAAAACGAATTAAAGACTTGACAAAGTGTCAATAAGTATTGAGGAATTAAATGCAAGTTGTAGGTTTCTGCTGCACTTTCCATTATTTCGGGAAAATATAGCAATTGGTTAATTAATTTTAGTTCAACATCGTATGTTAGCAAGTCCCAATCTATCTCTAAATCAACAGTCTCTTGGGATTTTGAAATAATTGATTCTATTCTAGAGTAACAGTATTGAACATAAGGACCCGTTTCCCCTTCAAATGAAATACTTTCTTTTGGGTTGAATACAAAAGCGGATTTGGGATTAATTTTGAGAATAAAGAATTTTAAGGCCGCCATTCCTATAATGTGCGCTCGATATGTCTTCTCTTGATCTGAAAGCTCTGGATATCTCTTTTCTACTTCTTTTAAAGCAAGTTGTTCCATATCCGCTATTACATCGTCAGCATCTACTACAATTCCTTCTCTACTCTTCATTTTCCCTTCTGGTAGGGAAATCATGCCGTAAGAAAAGTGAAACTTATCTTCTTTAAACCCTATTAGGTCTAATATCGTAAAGAGCTGTTTGAAATAAAGGTCTTGCGCATCTCCAACTACATAAATAGATCTATCGTAGTCGTAATCTTTCTTTTTCAAGTACGCAAGATACATGTCCTGAGTGATGTAAATTGAAGTCCCATCGCTTCTCAATAACACTTTATCTGGTAGGTTAAATTTGTCTCTTAACCTTGCGACAATAGCCCCATCCTCGCGTTTTTCGAATATACCTTTGTCTAATCCTTCTAATATTTTTTTCTTCCCTTCTAAATAGTACTCTGATTCGAAATAATCTTTATCGTGTGTTATTCCTAATTTATCATAGGTCAATTGGAATCCCTCTAAAACCCAATCTCTCATTTTTTTCCACAGTTTCCTTACCTCAGGCTCGTTATGTTCCCAGTTTTTCAGTAACATTAAAGCTTCTTCTTCTAAGTTTTTGTCTTTCTCGACTTCTTTTGAAAATAATACGTAAAAATCCCCAACGAAGTGATCGGGTTTTACTCTAGGTTGCTTGTTGTTTCCCCATTTTTTATATGCTAGCATTGATTTGCATATGTGAATGCCCCTGTCGTTATACATATTAACCTGAAATACCTTATGTCCTAAATATTGCAGTAAATTAGATGTAGTACGCCCAAGAAGCATATTACGAATGTGTCCGAAATGCAATGGTTTATTAGTATTTGGTGCGGGATATTCCACTACAATTCTTTCAGATTTATAGGCTCCCTCACTGAACTTTTTTTTTATTCTGCCGTAATCAATTTTAAGTTCAAAAACATTGCTCAATATTACTTTCGGGTCAACTTGAATATTAATATAAGGTCCAGCGGCTTCTGTATTAGTGAGGAAAGATGGTAGATCGAATTTTGCCTTTATTTCTTTAGATATGTCGTTTGGAGATTTTTTTTCAAATTTCGCTAACCTAAAAACAGGGAAAGCGTACGAAAAGTTAATATCCAATGGAGGGATTTCAATAATCTTCTCTATTTCTTCTAATTCTAAATAGGGAATATACCTAGATAAATGATTTGCGATAGTTTTTTTATCTATTAATTGCATGGAAATACTAGCTAAATTCAATAAAGATTAATCAATCTTGCAAAATTATTAAGTATACCTCAAAAATTTATCGTTATTTGCGGATTTCATTGAAGAATCTAATTTCATACTAAATTCAATTTGATTTATTTATGACACTAAACTTTCGTAAAAAGAAATTAAATAACAATAAGTCTAAATTAAAAAAAAAGAGTAAAAATAAAAAAAAATCATTATTTTTGAATAAATAATAATTTTCCTTCAGGCAATTTCTCAACTTCACGGCATAATCCTTTGCGCTTCAGGTAGTCGACCATCCGGTTTATTCTGATGTTTGACCACTTTAAATCCATTTTTATCATGTTTCGAGTTATGTAAGGAAAATCTGCAGTATACTTTAAAAATGATATTTCGTCAAAATCGCATTCTTCTGGCTTTAAAGAGATATAAACAACATCATTTTTATCCAAAATATCGAAATGAGCATTTTTAGAATCGATATATTTTGTCATTTGTTGTCTGGTTAAAACTTCCTTTAATGGCGTTTCAGCAATAATTTCCCATAGATCATTTAATAGTAGGATACCTCCATTACTGTTGACTCTTTCTTTTAAGAGAACATACACCAAATTAATAAGGTTCTTCTTGTTTACTCGCCTTGAACTGTGCCATTTTTCCACGACATCTGTAAAACGATTTTTAGGAATTACATTTAAAAAACTCTGGTTAGATTCCGTAACTATGGCTAGATCGCCCTTATCTAAGCTGAATTTACTGCGAGCTCTTACAAGTTCTAAGGTATCGGTGACATATTTGATTAAACCTTCGTCTTTACTGGAATTCCATAAATCTACTTTTACAATGGTTCCCTTAGGAATTTTAGCCATGATGTACGCTTCTCATTATTACTTATCCTTATGCACTAATTTTGCCATCGATTTACCGGTTAATTCTTTTAAAAACTCTGAAATTACACCTGATTGTACGAGTCCTCCTAGTTTAGGAACTAAACTGGATATTAAGTTATCGCTGCCATTTCCGTTTGAAGGAAGATACATTATCTTGTTGTTCTTTCCTAAAGCGGAAGCAATTTTTTCAGCTGACTGAACTTGGGCGTCACATAACTTCTCTAGCAACTGAAGTTGAGCAGTCACGGTTCCTGCTTTAAGAGCGTCTGATTTCCTCTCTAATATTTCTACTTCTGCTAATCCTTGCTTTTTTATTGCTTCTGCTTTCGCTTCTGCCTCTCGCTTAACTGCCTCTGCTTGTGCTTCTGCGGCTTTTCTTACTTCTTCAGCTTTGGTTTCCGCTTCTAATAGTTTTCTTTTCTTGTCAATTTCCGCTTGTCTGATGTTTTCAAGTTCTTTTACTTTCATCTCTTCCTGCTTAAGTATCATTTCCTTTTTTGTAAGTTCGGATTTTCTCTCTAATTCGACTTCTTTTGCTTTACTAAGATGTTCCGCTTCTGATATACGAGCATTTCTTTCTAATTCCGCTGATTTTACTCTTTCTAAAGAACTAATGACATTACCACCCTCGATATCCCGAATGTCTTTAATATCAAAGATTATAGCGGAAATTCCAAGCTTTGCGAGTGCTTCTTCAACCATTTTATAGACATTTTTTTCGATCTTTTCACGATCTTTCATAATTTCGTATATCGAATTTGACATTGTCACCGATCTGGTCGCACTTAATGCTGTGTCTTCTACAATCTTTCTAACGGACTCAAGATTTATATTTTGTAATATTGCGGCCGCTATTTTGTAGTCTGTAACCTTGACCTTGATTGAGATTTCCACACCAAAAGGTAAATTGTCAATATCGTGTAAGTAAAATAACCCTGGTTCAATATCTAAAACTACTTTCGGAATAATTTTCCTGCTGTGAAAGAATTTTATGAACCTATAACGCCCTTTTCCGTTGTATATGATAATATTGCCCCCCTTTGAGATTACATGGCATTGGTCTAAAGGAACAACCACATTCGTCTTAAAATAGAAGATTAAGTATAAGATCACAGCCAAGACACCTAATCCTATGCCTAACGCAATAAATTCCATTTTATTTTTTTTCTCTATTCCTTTATATTTTTTTTATTATATTTTTTCATAGAAAAGAATATATTTACATATATTCCTATAATTCAGAGAGAAATAAATTATATAAATCTTCGTATTTGAATTTTTGATTTAAATGCTTAATAATGAAAAAAATAATTTGATAATTAAAGCTAATTAAGTTATCAAAATATATTTCTTTCTATAAATTTATATACAATAAATTCTAAACGACTAAAAGTTTATAGAGAAACCTATACAGCGTAATTAAATAGAAAAAGAAGAGTTCCCTAAATCTATGAAAATTAGTCAGATAAGCTCCAAAATTCATTTGGAGTTTTGTATTCTTTAATATTCGAAAACGGACATACTGCAATGCAATTGCCACAATCACTACTATTTTCAATCCAAAATTCAAAGCACTTCTCAGCATCGACATAATATTTTCTCACTCCCCCATTATTTGAAATATTTATGGCGTTAAAGTTTGGTTCTTCTTCAAAACTTAAGGCTTCTGTTTCGCAAGCTTCGGCGCATTTATAACAGTTTTTGCATGTATCTCTCACTCTCTCAATAAATTCAATATTCGAAGAGTCAGCGATTAACGGCATATCCGTAAATATTTTACATATTCTAACTCTGGGACCAAATTCTGGAGTAATAAGCAAACCATTTCTTCCTAAGGCACCTAGTCCGGAATCTACAGCAAGTGGAATACTAAGAGCTGTGTCGTTTCCACACTGTATTGCTCGATAACCTAGATTTCTTATGAATTCGCCAACGCAGGATATTAAAAATGCCATTTTAGAGTATCCTAAGGCGGTAGCTGCAGCGGATGGTTGCGCAGGTGCCGTGGAAATTGCGTCTTGATCCATTTCGACTGTCATAACAATTGCTTTATCAACCCCCTCGGGCAAATCGATAGGAGTTTCTAATATTGTCTGAAGATTTCGTCCTTCTCTCACATCTGCTTTTGCTTCCGCTTCACTTGTATGCTCTGGTCTTACAAAACCTGACTTATACACCCATTTCTTATCAACGCTTGATATCCCAACGCCTGATGCTCCATAAAATCGCACAGCTTTTTTTATATATTGTGAGAATTGCCTTGGATCTTCAATATTATGCTTAGAGCGCATCCAATTAATGCCATACCCAACATCAATTAATTCTTTTCTCTCCCACGAAAACGCAAATGGAAACAGTTCGTATAGTGTCCAACCTGCGGCGACTAGGGCAAAATCCATGCGAGAATAACCTTCCTTACCAGATGATATATGCTTTTCAATGTTTTTCTCAAACATTTGTCTGAAAGTTGGTAATGTTTTATCCCACATACGTCGATAAATCATGTTGTTCTTCTGTTCAAAGCGACGATAAAATTTCTCGTTAATTTCATAGGGCAATTTTGTCTTATCTCCCATCTTTTATCACATGTAATTGCTCGTTCACAAAAAATGTCTCAGATTCATAAAAACTGTATCTTAAATGGTATTAATCCTCAAGATATAAAAACTTTTAATAAAGCAATTATAACTAAATCCGTAATGTATTCCTAAATTTTAAGGTGACAAATTATAGTAAATAAAAGATTCATAACACAAATTGGAATGGGTGTGGATCAACATGGACACGAAAACGACTGCACTAAAGCAGCAATTAAGGCAGTAAAAAATGCGATTACTAACAACTGCCTTCAAGGTTTATCTGAATTATGCGGTTTAACAGAACCAAAAGATCTTGTAAGAATGCAGGTGCATGATAAGATTGGAGCGCCATTCCCCAATAATTTGAATAAACAAAAAGTTTTAAAAGCCGTACCCTTTGGTGAAAAAACCCTAGAAGTAGTTGATGGAGGTTTAATAGCAGAAGGAATAAAAATACCAGAACTAGGGGATATATCTGATAATATGATTGTATGTAATGCAGCAGTTAGTATATCAGTTAAAATGTGAACATTTTATTTTTAGTAACTAGGTTAATAAAGCTTAAATAAAAAATCAACGTATTTTCATTTGTTTTAAGTCAATTTTTATGTATTTTAAAATCTATTATCGAACAGAAAAAGAGGAAATAAATGTTTTACGAAGAAAAATGTACTTTATGCGGAGAATGCTTGAATAGATGTCACTATTTGGGTTATCCTCTACAAAAAGCTAAGGAAGAATTTAAAAAATTGATAGAGGGTAAAGCAAGTCCAGTAACTTCTGATTGCGTTACCTGCGCTGCGTGTAATATGTATTGTCCTGAGGGGGCGAATCCTTTTGATTTGATAAATCAAAGACAAGAGGAAACAGGCACCTTTAAACTTTCAAAAAGAACTATAAAAATGTTTGAGGCTTCTCTGAAAATGCCCACAAAAGTTATTCAAGGTGAACCAGGAAAACCGATTATGAATCTTTGTTTATTTGGAGACACATGGCCTGGAATGATCGAGGGACAACTCTTCGAAGGCTTGACTCTTCTTAAAGGAAGCGATTATTTTTGCTGGATGGGGATGGTTCATATGGGTAAACCGAGTTTAGTAAATAAGGAAAACATTCAGACTTTTGTGGATAATCTGGCAAAAACTGGAGCCGACGAAATAATATGCTATCATGATGATTGTTACGCCACCTTAGCAAATATTGTACACGATTTTGATATCGACCTGCCTTTTAAACCCGTTCACATGATAGAATATTTACGAGATTATGTAAAAGAACATCACGATAAAGTGAACAAACTTGATATGAAAATCGCTTACCAACAACCATGCGCTTCTAGATATACATTTGAAAAAGATAAAATACTAGACGAACTTTTTGAACTAATTGGAGCTCACCGTGTTGAAAGAAAGTACGATCGAGAGGGTGCGTTATGTTGCGGTGGGATTCAAGGAGCTATGGAGAATGTTTCTAAAGAAGAAGAAGACAGCTGGCGAATGAAGAATATTATGGATGCTAAAAACGCAGGAGCGGAAGCATTTGTGTTTTTATGCCCTCTTTGCATTCCAGGGCTTAGAGGTAGAGCCAAGGGTCAGGGAATGGAACCCTATATTATAAGCAATCTCGTACGTTTAGCCTTAGGAGAGAAACTCACGGATGGAGGGGCGGGTAAGAAGCTTAATTAATTTTATTTTCCTAAATTTTTTCTATTTTATCTTATTTATGATATAATACTACTGAGATTTAATGAAACTTTAAAAAATTTCCTAAATCAGTCATATATTTTGAAAAAGGATAAAAATAATAAACTTAAATTATTTATAACAAAAATTTTTTAAATTTTATAAATTAGAATTAATTCAAGAATTCATTCTTTAATAAAGATTTATATTCTATCAATTCAAATAAAAATCGAACAAAATAATTGTTGTTCTTGTGTATCCTGTATAAATTATATCGATATTAACGAACTAGTGAGGAAGATTCGACATTTACGACGCGACATTTAAAATAGTAATCTTTGGAGATGCAGGGTGCGGAAAAACAACCTTAACGAAAAGATTTGTTACTAACTTGTTTGTTTCGGACTCCAAAATGACTATAGGCGTTGATTTTAATGTTAAAAGCATGGAAGTCGACGGTAAGAAAGTAAAACTGCAAATATGGGATTTTGGAGGAGAAGAACGTTTCAGATTCTTGCTCCCTACTTATGTGCGAGGCACAAATGGCGCATTGTTTATGTACGATGTCACCAATTACGCCTCGCTCGCTCACATTGACGATTGGTTAATAGCGTGTAGGAAAAACGCGAGAGAAAATCCATTCCCTATCATTGTTGTTGGGAGTAAAGCGGATTTATACGATCAACGAGAGGTTCAGACAGAAGAAGGGTTGAAAATTGCGAGATCTCGAGGTACAAATGGTTTTATCGAGTGTAGCTCTAAATCAGGAGAAAATGTCGAAGATGTCTTCGAAAACTTAACTAGAATAATGATCAAAAAAAAAGTAACAATGTAAAAAAATCTAAGTTTTAAGTTAATATAAACTACTTTTATTCACATTTAGCTTTCCAGATTGGATCGTTGATCTGGAGAATCCTTCTCTGTACTTTTCCAATTAAATTTTTTGGAATTTCGTCAATAATATCTATGTAGTAAGGTCTTTTGTAATGAGTCATGTTTTCCTCCGCCCATTCCTTTATTGCTTGTGTCGTTAAAGAAGAACCTGGAATTATTTCGACCCACGCCTTAACAGCTTCGCCAAACTCGTCGTGAGGTAATCCCGCTACAGCAGCTTCGGATATTTCAGGATGTTTCATCAATAATTCTTCGACTTCTTTTGGATAAACGGAATATCCTTTGTATTTAATCAGTTGTTTCTTCCTGTCTCGTATCTCGATGGTACCATCTTCGTGCATAAAACCAATATCTCCAGTCAGTAACCATAGTTTTCCGTCATATTCTTTTATGGTGTCGTCTGTTTCCTCCGGTTTATTTAGATATTCGAACATTAACTGTGGACCGTGAACGCAAATCTCTCCAGTATGGTCTTCTCCGAAATCTTTTTCATCTGGATTACCCAGACATATAGGACCTTTATTGAAATCTTCGGTTGGCCAAATACCCCATTCTGTTCCAGGAAACGGCATCCCTATGACTCCAATTGGGCTTTCTCCAAACAAATTCCCCGCGCTTACTACTGGTGAAGTTTCTGTTAAACCATAACCTTCCACGATTCTTCCTCCCGTGTTTTCTATAAAAGCATCCCGTACGGGTCTATGCAAAGGTCCTGCGCCTGACACGCATAATTTAAGTTTCCCCATAACTCCTGGAAAATCTTTTATATCCTTAAACTCTGCTAGCCTTTTGAACAAAATTTCCACTCCTGCATAGACTAATCCCACTGGTGCGGGAAGCTTTTCAATGGTCCTTAATAACTCCTCAGTCGCTGGAGGTCTAGCAAAAAGCATGATCCACCCTCCTAAATTAATTGTCGTATTCATTATTACCGTGTGAGCAAAGCTGTGAAATAATGGTAAAACTCCAATATTTCCAATCCCAGGTTGTTGTCCTCCTAACCATAAACAACATTGTTTTGCATTAGATACCACGTTGAAATGAGTTAATACCGCTGCTTTTGGAAGTCCGGTTGTGCCTCCTGTCATGATATGTGTAGCAGGATGGGTCTTTACATCAATATCTACCTCTACATCTCTCGGTGGTGTGTTCAGTAATTCCAAAAAACTTAGCGCTCCTGGAAAGTCGACTTTACCTTTAGGAATTTTACCAAGCAGTTTTCCTAAAGAACGTTTTGCGCCCAAACCGTGAGCTAAGTCCGCAACATTCGTGTAAATTACGGTCTCTATCGTAGTTTTTTTAACAATTGGTTTAAGATATGGTATGTAAAGAGCGTCCAGAATTATTAAAACTTTCGGTTTCATAATCTCTAACTGGTGCAATATTTCCATTGGCTGGTAGGTCGGATTTATTCCAGAAGCAATAGCCCCAATTCTCGTGATGGCGTAATATCCAATTACATATTGAAAGCAATTTGGTAAATGCATTGCTACTATATCGCCTTTCTTCACGCCTATATCGGCAAGCGCCGTAGCTAAAGCTCTGACTTTGTTGTGAAACTGTTTGTAGGTCATCCAAGTGTCTAAAAACCACATAATAGGGTTGTCTTTGAATTGTTCGACTTGCTCGTCTAACATTTGATTTAACGTTTTTTCCTCAAAGTGAGTGTTTTTAGGAACATTATCCGGCCACCACTTCTTAAACCATATCTTATCCTCGTTTACGTGATATTTGTCATCTTTTTTAACTGGCATACCTTCACATCCAAATAATATAGAGTTTTTTTCGTATACTTTCTTAAATTTCGTATGAAATTTAAGATTAAAATTCCAAAGTTGCGATTTGCTAATACTTTGTTAAAAAACTATGATTTATTTAATTTATTATATCATTGAACTATTCTTTTAAAAAGTTCAAAAAAGATAAATAAAAAAAAAAAGAAAATTAATTTTGCTACTGACATAATTTTTACAATGATCTATCTTTTCTGCGTTTAATCAGGTAAGTACCGATCGCTACTAAACTAACTCCCGCAACTAATAGAATTAACGCCCAGAAACCTTGTGGCGTAAAGACCATGAACACCGAAAAGGTTGGATCGTGATTAATCATATATCCAGAACCATTAAACTCAGGATAGCATACCGTGTACACCATAACATTATAATCTGTTGTCACCCTAATATCTGCAGCAAAATCGTCTGCAGTTGTTCCGGTGTCTCCAAGAAAAGTCTCGTGGGCTTCCGCTTCTCCTTCCCACAGCGCTACAGGAATAACACTGGTACTCGCGGGTTCTTGAATAAGAGAATCCGTATTGGGACCAATTTCATAGTTAGGTCCTGCTATGTCAACAAACTCGAGACGATTGCCAATCTCAGGGTTAAGGTAATTCCCTACGCTTAATTCCGCATCGGCACGGCTGTAATCTTGCTCGGGATCCAGGAATGCTTCCGGATCCTCCACATTTTGACCAATGGTTTCCACATTTAAGTGGAAGTGAAGTACGGTAGACACGTAAACTACTGCCATGTCTAATCCAGTTATATCCGAATTTGGGCCTGCTCCATCATTCCAAGGAGCGAATCTTTGGTTCAATTTAACTTTACCCGACGCAACCTGGTACTCGGTTCCATCGTCTGCTTCAATTACCTCGGAAATTTTAGGCTCGAAGGTAAATCCAAAATCTATGTAATCTAACTCGTCCTTGTAGGTTTTTAAATAACTATTCAAATCTACTCCAACTGGAACCGGCGATATTTGCGCGTTTTCTAAGGTAATTCCCCAACTTACCCTTTTGTCGTCGTAAATCTGCGGTTTATTAAATTGAAAGTTTTCCACCGTTCCTAGTATTAATTGATGTGTAAGTTCCATGGTGTCGGGTGCTTGAGCTGTTTTGTTGTCAACGATTACCGGGTTACCTTCATCGTCCAATACATCTTTATAGGTAACAGAAACGTCCCCGCTATCGTCTAGATCGTCGTACAAAAACGCTCCAGCTAAATGGTGAGTAAACAGGAAGAAGTCAATATCGCAGCCAGAAAACACTTCCGCCATGTTAAATTGAGCTTGTTGCGACACTATTTCTAACAATTTCCCAACGTCGATATGAATCTCGAAATTTTTCATCCATAATTGGATCAAATCAAACGAAAACTGAGTGTAAATGGTTTCTGCAACTTCCACATCTGGAGTTGGGTTGAGCAACCACCACATAGTATTATCTCTTTTTTCTATCGCTTGCTGACGCCACTGTTGTAATTTACTTTCTGGAATAAATGAATCGAAATTTCCCTCCTCGAGATCTATCTTATCATCCCCTGATTGAAACCACCATTTGTTTACCTTAAACGCTTGATTAGGAGTAATGCGAAGGTTTTGCCAGGTTATAGGATTCATAACGAACAATTCATCTCCCGTGAAAATATCGTTAATGTGAATCAAGAACCAAGTAATAACTGACACTCCCTCTTCAATTAATTCTGTTGGAATTTCGTCTTCCCTTCCTTCGTATTCTAGCATTTTATTTAAGAAATCAATAACTCTGGTAATGGCGTTGATGAACGACCTATCGTTATCCCAAAGAAGCAAAGTAACCCCCGCACCAAAGGTAATCTCGTATTCGAATTCTCCCTCGTACCACACGACGCAGTAAGGGAACCCGCTAATTCCTGTTGTATCGTATCCGTGGGGTGCGAAGAAAACCTCTGGTCTAGGCGTAAAAGAACCTGTAACAGTAGTTTCGTTGTCTCCACTAAGAACAAACACATTGTCCAAAACCTCATGTTCCTCAAAATCTAATCCTTGCATTAGCAATGTTGAAAAAACTTGCCCTATTATAGCTCCACCGTATCCCAATCCGGAAAACATGGCTCCAAAACCTCCTGTAAATCCGCGATACATTCCGATCATTTCCTGTTTCCCTATTTCGCCACCTTCTCCTCCGCCTCCTTGAGCGGAAACCATCATTGGCATAGCTATCGACGACATCAAGATCATTGCAATAACAATGAAAGAATGTTTTGTTACTTTTTTCATGCAATTCACTTTTTTTATACGGTAAAAAGTTTACATAATAATCTAAATTAGAGTTTTTAAAAATTGATATTCTAGTTTGCTCGAACCTTTATCAATTTATTCAAAATAGCAATAAAATATTCAAAAGTTAGAGAACGAGCAAACCTCAAGTTAAATTTTATCAGGTTTTTATTTTTTGAAACCGACTTCTATTAAAAATCTTCTTCTTCCATTCTAACAAATGTATATATGAATAAAAGGATAAACACTGAAGATAGTATAATCAAGAAGCTGTATTTTATGAAGGACGAGATTTCTGGTGCGAAGGTGAATATAGTAGAGCTCATAAAGATGGCAGCTAATAGATAACCTAATACATGCCCTTTAAAGTTGTATTTTTTCTTTCTACCCGAAAAGTAATTTACAATCGCAACGACCGCGACGATTACGAAACCCGAGTAATAAAAGAAATCTACTATTGTAAATCCGTATAACGCGAGGATAAACAAGAAAACAAACAATACTAGTTCGAATAGTTTCACAGGAAGCGTACTCTTTTGTTGGGAGGGATCCGTATATATCTGTTCAATTTCGCTCACACCTTTATTAGAAAGCAAAATAAAAAGCGATCCTATTGCTAACGCAGTACATAAACAATAGGACATTGTTTCTATATACAAAAGCAAGGGAACCCATACATTAAACCATAAAAATAGCGGTAAAGCCAGGAAATCGAGGATTATGAATGAAAATACTGCCACAGGGAGAATTGCAAAAAGTATCATTACGAACTTAGTAAATCTAGACACTTTACTATCTTCCCAATCCTCCTTTCGAAAGGTAGTAAGACGCCATCCAAACGAAGCGAAGCTTAAGACAGACACCACTGGCGTAATCAATGGGAACACGAATATCATCAATAAAAACAAAGCGTTTATGCCGTAAAACAATTTTAACCTTAACGGGATAAACCCCGCAATCCTGTCCATTGCTTCAATGGTTTCTGCAAATCTATTCGCAAACAGAATGAGAAAGAACAGCCAAGAAACGCTATACACCGTTGGAGAAAGTACTTTAATTAACCAGAACGTTAAAACAGGATCGTCGGAAAACCACAACTTAAAATCGACAAAAGCGAATATTAGAAACGTCGCTATAGGCACAGCAATTATCGAAATTAACACCAATAGCCTGCTTACAAGGATTCCTTTAATTTCTCGCGGCATAAGTCTTACTCATATATTTTTAAGATGGAACTCTATATAAGTTCATTTAATGCGCGATTTATTTAAAAAGTTTGATAATTAAGGTTTTAAATGCTATAGAATCAAGGAAATAAAAAAGAGATTTTTAAAATAAAAAATTTTATTTGAAAGCTGCACCGCAGTTGGTACAGAATTCAGAGCTTCCAACTCGTTTCGCACCGCAATTTGTGCAAAAGTCCACTTTCTTAGTTGGGGCTGATGTTGTCGAGGCTGGACTTCCGATGGTAGGTTCTGGAATGTAAGCTTTTTCTTTCTTCTTTCTAGCTTTACCTCTAGCTCTCTTTACTTTTCGAGTTTCTTGTTCCTCTCCCGGTTTGTACTTTAAAGCACCAATTAACGCACCAAAAAGAGCTCCGACTCCCGCCCCCTCGAATATCGCCAGTAAAATCGCAAAGAAAAGGGGTAAATCAGTTAATCCTGTACCAAGCCCGTTAATAAGTCCCCAAGCTATTCCCCCTGCAATAGGTGATATCGCTCCTAGTATTGTAGGAACAGCGAAGACAATTATTAAAATAGGTATTGCCCAACCAATTCCAATAGCTAAACTAGTGTTAATTCCTCCCCGAGGGGAATGAGCAAAAAGTCCAGCAGTAATCGTACAACACAATATCCAAGGAACAACGATTGCAATTAACAACCCCACATCATCGGGACGATAAAACAACCCCCAATGAAGAGGGAACAAGAAAAGAAGAATTATCCCAATAAACGCCCCGGCTGCTATTACTAATATTTCTCCTAAAGGCCCTAATAACGCTCCAATAGCAGATAATCCGGATGATAAGTTTTCAATGATTCCTCCCGTAACCGCGCTGGTCAACCCAAAGAAGTTAAAACTAATCCAAGCCATTGGTATCAAACAAAGCATTCCTGCACATCCACTACACATAACGCGTTTCAATCCCATGAGAATCCCTATTCAAATAGTTTTAAATTAATTTTTGCTATTTCTAATTCATTTAAATTACTATAATAAAATTCTATTTTATATTTTTGTTTATTACGCTCTAGGGAAATCTTAGTTTATAACTTTAGATAATGAACAACAGCCCCAAAATCGCTAATTTAATCAAATATAAAAGAAAATTTTACAAAAAATTGAGAAAAAAAAATTATTAATAAAAGAAGTTACGTTTATTTCTTAGATATTATTTCCCCTTTATTCATCTTTACAGTCTTGTCTGCGTAAGAGCCTAAGCGTTCTCTGTGCGTGACGACAATAACTGTGGTGTCGTAATCATTGTTTATTTTCTTCAGAAGTTCCATGGTTTGAGTCTCGCTTTCAGGGTCCAAATTACCGGTGGGCTCGTCCGCAAGGATTACTCTAGGTCTATGAACGATTGCTCGCGCTATGGCACACCTCTGCTTTTCACCCCCAGACATTTGTACAGGGAAATGGTCCTTTCTCTCAAGCAATTGAACGTCTCGAAGAGCGGCGATCGCTCTATTTTCTATTTCCTTATTTCTTAGCACAGTCGGCCATAATAATGCTTCTACGTTTTCAATAGCAGTCAAGGTGTTAACTAAATTGAATTCCTGAAACACAAATCCAATCTTTTGCCTTCTAATTCTCGCTAAACGTGCTTCTGGGGCTCGAGCTATATTTTCACCATCAAAAATAATTTTTCCCGAATCAGGTAGGTCTAAACCGCTTAAAACGTTCAATAGCGTGCTCTTACCGCACCCGGTCGGTCCTTGGATAATGACGAATTCTCCCGATTTGATCGTAACGTTAATATCCGCTAACGCTCGTATGATCGCTCCCGCTCTTCTATACTCTTTATTTACATCTATTGCCTCTATCATTACATCTTTTGGTACGGGCATATCTTCTTTTCCTCCTTTTTATTGACCTACTTTTTTTAACGCAATAATTGGTCTTACTTTCAACACCTTTTGGTAAATTAGAACTATTGAAATCACTTGAACTAATAAAAAAATCCCACTCGTAACAATGACTGGTACTAGTCCTACTAACACAGGTGGTACGCCAAAGTTAATGTTTGCGCTCGCTAAATACGAAATCCCTGCGGCGTAGTGGAACATGATTTCGATGACGATAAATAGCCCAATTGTCATAGTAAATATTAATATCCCTGAGATTAACGAGATCACATCTCTAGAAGTGTAACCTATACACTTGAAGGTGGCCCAGACTCGCTTCTTTCGGCTCACTAATATCCACGCGTAAAGAATCGAAAGTAGTAAACTTGTACCAAAGAAAATTAACACAAACATGAAGGATGTTGTAGATGGATCGGCAATTGTGAGCTCAATGAAAATACTGGTTAAAAAGATTAAAATCGTGTAGATTGCCGTAAAAACGGTGAATGTCCTCTTTTCTCTGAGCGTCATTAGCACTGCTTTTCTCCACAATCGTAAAGCCATACTTAATTTCACCGAGGTTCTTTTATAGTTTTATAGTTTAAATTTATATTTTTGTAAACGAATTATTTCGTCGTTATTATAACAATGAAATTCCCATAATAAAATATTTAGGGAAATTTGAAAACTCTTGTATTTATCTTCAAACCTGTCGCGAAATTTTTAGCGAGATATTTCTATTTGAGTGAATCTAATGTATATATCTCACTTTCAACAAGAGAAAGAAAACCTATATTTATATTAAGAATTTACATTAGTATTATAATTAATAATTTCATAAAATAAGAATAAAAGTTGATGGTTATGGTTGATTTGGAAAAAATCGAATCGTTAATTAATGAGTTATTAGACGAGGATCAGAATGTGTTTGGTGTGGCGATTGTAAATCAGGCTGGAGAGTTAGTTACACAAACCGATAATTGGGACATCTCTGGAGATTTAGCCGTTTTAAACGAGTTATTAAGCACTAAAGTAGAGTTGGGGGGAAAAGGGATGTCGAGTATTTCGATACAAGGTATTAAATACATGATCGTGGAGAACACTGAAGAAAGAAAAATAGGAACTAACATCACGGGTAAAGGGCATCTAATCGCTGCTCCAGTGCCTATTGGAGGAACGGGCGCTTTAGTATGTTATATTAACCCCCAAGTAGGTCCCAGAGACGCGTTGTTTTCGGTCCAGTCGAAAGCATTAAAGCTAGCAAGTCTTCTGTAAAGAGCAAATTCAACTTATTTTTCTTCATTTTTACTCCTTAGAGACGGGTAGAATTCTTTTATCTTTTCTAGGAGCGTATTTTTAATTTTTCGTATTTCTTGAAGGTCGCTTGAGTTTACAGGAACATTTAATACCTCGTGCTTGGGTTTCTCGAAAAGTTCGTTTAATAAACCTTTTATTACGGCTCCAACGCAAAAAGGTAACCCACACAAGCTATAACCTCCCTCTAGAATAAACGCAAGCTTCCCTCGGCAAAGTTTTTTCGAGACCTCCAGCAACCATTTTGTAAAATCATAGTAAGTGTTAGCGGTTAACAAGCAATTACCAATCGGATCGTCGAAATACATGTCAAAACCCATTGCTACAACGATTAAATCCGGCTCAAAATCGCTCAAAATTGGTTCGAGAATATCTCGAAGTTCGAGAAATTCTTCATGCGTCAGACCGCTTGGGACTGGAAAATTAATGTTTGATCCGGTGCCTGCTCCCTCTCCAATTTCGTTTAAGAATCCCAAATCGCTATCGAGAAAATCGTATTCGTGTATTGAGAAGTAAAGAACTCTCGGATCCTCGTAAAAAAATTGTGCTAATCCGTCACCAAAGTGGTTGTCAATATCAATGATAGCGATGTTTTGGGTGTAACTTAATTGGGTTCTTAAGTATTGAATCGCTATGGCAATGTTGTTAAAAATGCATAAGCCAGAAGCACGTTCCCTTAGCGCGTGATGCCCCGGAGGCCTAATAAGGGCAATAGCTTGTGAAACTCTGTGTTCTATTACGCTTAGTACCGCTTGAACGGCTCCACCTACTGCTTTTTTGGCTAATTCAAATGTATCTTCGGTTAAGTAAACTTCTTCGCTTAACACGCCTTCAAATTGAGATAGTTGACGAATCGAGTTGATGTGGTATTTGGTGTGAACTAATTCCAAGATCTCATCTGAGAGCACCTTAACTTCTAGTCGAGCGACATTCGTTTTTTCAAAAATTTTTTCTTTTAGTAAATAGTCGTAAATTGCCTGCAATCTATATGGGTTTTCGTACGATAAAAAAGAAGGTTTAGGGTAGGGCGGAACGTTCTTTTGAGCAAAATCTTCATCCACTATAATACCTAATTTTCTCGTTTTTAACACCTCTTAAATAAATGTGTAGAACTTAAATGGTTAATATTAAAATTTTTTATTTCTATTAAGTAAATAACTTTTATACTAAATAATTCAATAATAATTACAAAAAATCAGGATTATCATGTTAAGTTCAATCAGCACAATACTGCTAAACGCTCTACCATTGATTCTAATCTTCATTCCACTGCCTTTTATTTGGAAGAAGGTAATTGGAAAACTCTATCTGAGAATTGTGATTGCTTTATCGCTTTTTTATTTGATATATTGGGTATTACCAATATTAATACAATTAAATCTTCCTCCCAAAAATCTGTCTGGTGGTGGGGGAAATTTACTAGGAATCGAGTACATTTTCGTTCATTTCATCAATTTAATCGCAATTTTTTCCTCGTATCCGTTAGTTGTATTGCCTTTTATATTTTTTATATCACCTTTCTTTTCATTTGTTGTTGTGTGCTTCAAGGTGAGAAAAGAAAAAGAACCTAAAGCGGAAATACTTAAAAAAATTACTTATGAATTCAACGAGGGTATTTTAACCACCATCAAAAAGGATCTAATGAAAAGCGATTGGAAAAGGGAAAGGGAAATCTTTAAACTCATGTTGATCCTTCTTCCTATTTCTTTGTACTTACTTCAAGTGATTCTAGATATCTCCGACCTGCAAAACTTCTCGTTATCTACGGCACAAACTGCATTGGGGTGGTTCTTAGAAATATTATTCGTGTACATCGCCATTTTTCTATTTAGTATCGAACTATTGTCTAGCTCTCAGTTAGCATTTAAGGGGAGATACTTTGGGGAGAAAACTCGAGAACAAACGTATAAGAGTTTAACTAGCGTAGGAATCCCAATCTCCGTTCTTTCTCTCATTTTATTCATTGTAGAGTACACGGAGTCAATAGACATCATTTTCTTTTTCTTTGCGTATTTCATTATGGCAGCGGCTATTTTTGTGTTATTTTTCAAAGTGTTTGAGCCAATATCTATCTTTATTTTGATTAAGTTAATTAATTGGTGGAAAAATAGACACACTAAACCAACATCTGTGAACACTAGAAACATATACTATAGCTTTATTTACGCCTTAATTGCCGTATTTATATTCTCCATAGCAACTGTCCTTCTTTCGTTTTTATATACAATAATCTTCGGGGATCCTGCTAATGTTAATTTCATAATCAACACAGCTAAGTTTAATTACACTTCCCCTACGCTTCAAGAGTCTTTGTTATTTGATTTGATGATTATATTTGACACTTTAACGCTCGACATTTTAGCCATTGCTGTGTCCTCAATCTTACTATTCTATACCTTACACTACATTAAGAGTAGGTCGTTAGGTTTGGGGCTGTTTCTTGTAGTTGTGATAGCATTTTCTATAATAATGCCCTTGTTTTACGTGAATCCCTTAATAAAATTCGCTGCAGAGGAGTACTGGCTAACGGGACAAACGAGCTATTATTCTCTCTTTGGAACCCAGTACTTTACATTACGAACCGCTGCGTTTGAAGCCAAGTTAAGCGATTTATTATTTGTATTGGCAGTTCCTTATTTATATGGGCGATATATATTTAGCATTGCATTTTGGGGCTATATAGTATTTTATACTTCGAAAAAATATAGAGTGAAAACTGTTCTCCTCGACGATAAAAACCTAGAGAAAGTAGTATACTCCAATGAAAAGGACTTTCCTTTTTACAGAGATTTTAAGGCTATTAAAAACGACAGTTTGATAGTAAGGAATAAAGGGGTGGAGGTAAAGAGCCTAGAACAAGATAAGGAGGAGGTTCAAGCTGTATTGCAAAAACTTGAGAATGAAGTCCAATTGTGCGAAATTCTAACTGGTGACGACGAAAAAGATAAGAAACTGTACTTCGTCTTGAAATACCTTTTCACCACGAATCAAATCTCTATATATATTCCAGAATTCAGCTACATGTTCGAACGGGTGTACAAACAAGGATTATATATCATTTACGAAGACGGTAGAGGTATTTTCGACCACGCCTTCGTTGAAGGTGGGTTACAAGATCCAGGGATAATTTCGGGAATGTTTTCAGCTATATCATCGTTCATTAAAGAAACTACCAAATCGCAACAATTTCTCAAAACTATTGATCACGGTGATTCCATTGTCATAGTAGAGTATTCTAGTAAATTCTTCGGAGCTTTATTCCTAAAAGGAAATCAAACTGCAGAAATTAGAGCCCAACTAAAAGAATTCGTCCAAATCTTTGAGAAAAGCTACTCGAAACATTTAGTTGATTGGTCGGGGGCACTAGAACCCTTTAAAAACGCTCGGGAATTGGTTGATCAAGCATTTAAAGAGGATTAATTACTTTTTCTTTTTTTATTACTCTGGAATTGTGGCCACAGCTCTTATCCACCCAGCGGACGCTCTAGCTACCTTTATTGGGAAGCAGTAGATCGTAGCTCCGAGCGGAGGAACTTTGTCTAAATTGTACATTTTCTCCATTTGAAAGTATCCTAATTCAATACCAGCAAAATGTCCTTCCCAAATTATCGAAGTATCAGGATTTTTCTCTTTGACCGACTTTTTCCACTTTTGAGCGGTTATAGAAAACGGAGCATCCCAACTCCACGCGTCAATTCCTACTACATGAACCCCTTGACGAATTATATGTAAGGTAGCGTCTTTTCCTACTCCTACTCCGTAATTAATATAATCGGAAGTTCCATAGTGTTTTGGAGCGTTAGTGTGTACGCAAAGGATATCTCCTTCTTTCAAACTGTAATCTAATTCCTTTAATTTGGAGTCAATATCATCAGGCGTCATTACGTACCCTTCCTCAAAGTTAGTGCAATCCAACACGACCAGTGGCCCTATCCCCCACTCCAAAGGAAACTCATCTATGGTTTTCGCTTTTATCTCTCCTTTTTCCCTGTCTTGGATTGGAGCAAAGTGCCAAGGAGCGTCCATGTGCGTTCCACTATGCGTTCCAAGCGTGATGTTTTCCACTGCCCATCCCTTACCATCGGGCAAGTGTTTGTCCGGTTTTAATCTTGGAAACACGAATCCCATCTGATCAGCTCCCTCCTCGTGAAAGGTGTATTCAATTTTCGGTCTGGTTAAGGGAGGGTCGAAGACGGCTTCTTCTGGGTTTATAATGGGTATCGACAAATCTACAAACTTCATGTTGTAATATTTACCATCTTCGGTATATTAATGTTTTCTTTATTTCTTCTAGCTATGTTATAGTTTTTACTGACATAACAAATATAGTAAATAGGTATAATTAGTTAGAAATATTATTTTGATTCAAATATTAAGGTTTCTATACACATGCCTAGCTCGATATTATCACACCAAGCCCCCGCGTTATATCTAAAACACAGATATCCGAAAAAAATAGACGGAACGGCAATTTGCTTAAGCACTTTCGTTCCCGATATATTGTTCTTCTTAAATTATAATTCGACCTTTTCAATAAGAAACATCACTCACAGCTTTCTTGGAATATTCGTTTGGACGCTCCCTGTTACCCTAATACTCACAATGCTGTTTTCTAGGTACTTTGGACCGTGGATATCGGTAATCTCTAAGAAAGATTGGCCGTTTACCAAGTACTTAAAGTATTTTGGATTTGATAAATTCGATAGGTTAAAACTGAAAAGTTTCGATAGAAGTTTTTATGTGAGAGCTTCTTATTCTGCGATAATTGGGGGTATAACACATCTCTTATTGGACCTTCCTTCACACTCCACAGTAGAATTTTTCTTTCCTTTAGTAGTTTTCTCATCGCCAGAATTACTGTTAATTCCAATCTATCAATTTGGGTCTTACAGTTTTCAGGTTTACGAATTGATTTGGCTCCTTGAGTCGGCAGTAACTATACCAATTTCGTTGTATTATTTAAGAACTATAAATAAAAACAAAATCTATATAGCCTGAATTGACAAATTATAGACCGAAGTCCTGCCATTACTGTCAAATTTCGTATTTAAAAGCAAGTTTTTTATCATAAATTACGAGAAAGTTTTTAATATTCACCAATCAATTATTTTTACTTGATAAATTCAATTTATCTAATTTCTAAAAATTTAAATTTAACAAAAAAAATAAAGAAGAGTTATACTTATGAGTGGAAGTAAGCTTCAAATATTTACATATACATTAGGTATCGTATTCATTATACTTTCATTCATCGAATTTGGATACGGAACGTTCGTCTTACAACCCGAAATTGCCTCAAAGGAAAATAAGATTGAAAATTACGATAAAATTAGAGACCTTCTATGGGATTTAAATCGCATGTATGGCGAATTTCTCACAGAATTGCTTACCATAGATTATAATGCTCACTTTAAAGTAGACTATAATTGGATAACGGAAGAGGAAGGAGATGCAATGATTATAGGACTTATCCCGGATTTATATAAGGCTGATTATTTCTTTTACGTTAACTTCTTGAAAAATTACTTAGATGAGGACTATGGTTGGTTATTTACAGAGCAAGTTTTAAGATTAGATTTTGTCGCGGACGATATTTCGGTTGTATACGATGCTTTTGACGACCAATATAGCGATCTCGTTGATGTTGATGAAATGGATGAGTGGTACATCGACACCACTTACATAGACGCTGATTATTTTTTATATAAAAATACTTATGAGATTTTAAGGGATTGGTCATCCGATTCTGCTGCCATATACATTTGGGTTGATTTTGATGAGTTTGACGACTATGTTGAAGACAATTTCCTACATCCATTGTTGGAAGCTCAGAACTCCTTAAATAGGTTATTCTTAATCGGTAGCGCCACTACGATTGGGCTTTTGCTTCTTGCATTTTTAGTAGATTTTGGGGAAATACATGTTACCATGAAAAAAATATATTTAATAATAGCATTAATTTCTGTGGCAATTGCGGTTACTACCTCATTATTGACCATTATTAGAATCATTATGGGGGGTTTTTAATGGAAGAGTATAAGCCACCAGAATATAAAGATGACTATGGTATTTCTGAACCTTCGAAAAATAAACCTCGAAAATTTCAAGCAATGATTTATTCAATGGGGTTAATCTTAGCAATAATTACTTTTACTGAGTTCTATTATGGAAATGTTCTCCAAAATCAAATTGGTGATTACGAAAAACGAGTCGATGATTTCGAGAAACTTCGGGAAACTGTTCTAGATATGGAAGAGAGATACACGGATGTTTGGTATAACCTAATGAAAGCTGATATTACTGCAGCGCTATTAATTTCAGATTCTCTTATAACCGAAACTGAAGCCACAATGATGATCTATTCACAGGTACTTGCCATACAAAATCTATGGCTTGACTTTGAAGAACTGTTTTTATACGATTACTATAACGATGATATCGAGTGGTTATTTACAGAAGGCGTTTTTGAACTTAGATATAACAATAAGGATGGGATTTACGGAGAACTGCAAGAATACTTCGATAGTAAATCCAATCTCCCCGATAGCAGTGAATTAGATAACTGGGAGTTATACGTGTATTACCCCGACAAATATTTCTATTCCAAAACCCACTCTTTACTCGTAGGTGTTATGATACACCCCTATCCTGTCGATGTTTATGCTCATATCGATATTTTTGATGAATATGTACAAAAAAATTTTGTTACTCCTCTTAGGAATGCAGAGAATGCTTTAATATTGCTTCAAATTTCTACTAGTTCAAATACCGTAGGATTGCTAATTCTTGGTTTTCTAATGGATTTTGCAGAAGTTTCCAAGAAGTGGAAGACAATATACATCCTCATAACGATGTTTTCGATGTTTTCTGGAATCCTCATGACTTATTTCGTATTTTTCGATTAATATTTAAAGAGATTGTGCTTATTAGCAATAAAATCTTTTTTTTTTTATTTCTTAATCGACTGGTATTACCTTCAATTAAAACGATTGTCAAGTTTAAATCCGCAATTAGGGCAATGTTTTACTAAAATTGCTTTGTGTTCAACATCGGAATCTAATCCTAAAGCTTTGCGTAAATTTGAGGATATGTCAGAAAACATCTCTTCCTCTATCGAAATTAGCTTTAACTTACCGTTCCGGTATAAATCGATCTTCTGAGTTTTTCTTTTGAGGTATTCTTTAGTGTTTAACCCCCAATATTCCATATATATATTACTTTCCGGCAAAAACCAGTCGTACTTAAGAGAATGACCGTCGATTGCTATGATATCTTCGTATTCGTGTTTGATGTTAAGCAACGACAGATATGTATCTATAATAAGTTCTCCTTTTGATTTTACTATGTGCCCATCAACAGATTTAAACTGAGTTGCCGTTATTGGGCGCTTTTTTCTTTTTAGAAATTTCAAAACTTCTTTAATACACCAATAAAAGATGATGTATAAGATTCCGAATAATATACCTCCTAATACTAAAAAATCCAATTGAATAGAACACTTTCGTTTTTTGAATTCTTTTCAATTAAAATTCAACCAACTAATTTAAAGAAAAAAAAGAGAATTAAGGAAAACTCAATTTAATTTGAAATCCACTGGGATAATCTCTCCATCTGATAGAATTTCTATGTAGTGGGCGTTTTTCACATGTTTCCACGCTCCAGCGTTAAATATATGTTTGCCTTCTTTACTTTCTTGGTCATCTTGATGCGTATGCCCGAATATTATGTGAGAAATGTGAGAGTGCTTATCCTTTCTCAGGAATTTGTAGATCTTCTTAAAATATCTTCTATTTTTTTCCTTGATTTTTGTTCGCCTTTTATCTGCTTTTTTATTCTTCTTTATCATTTTCTTAAGTTCCTTTACATTTATGTCCTCGTATTCAATGTTTCTTTGGCGATATATTTCTCTCACTTCATCTCTCTTTAGGGCTTTCTCGATTTCACTCTCACTTGCTTTAATCAAGTCGTTATATATGGCGTTGTTCAACTCTTTGAGTATGTCGGGGGATTTGATGTTATAGCTCCAAACAAAGGACGCAATAAAGAGAGCCAACCAGGGTTCGAATTGGTATCCATGAGTGAATAAGATTTTTTGTTTCTCGTTCATATCGGATGGTACTTCGAGTTTAATTATTTCGATGGAACTTTGATTATCTGCAAAATATTTCTTTCTATCGTATAAATGCAGCTCCAAATTACTCTCTTTATTATTTTGTAAGATACAATATTGACAAAACGTCAAATCCTCGAAAAAGGATAAGTAGGTATCGTCTGCCTTAAATTCCTTAGAAAACAAGCTTGTAAAGGTATTTTTACGCGATATGAACTTCCTATCATGCCACCAAGTAGTGGGTATCTCGTGATTTCCTAATGTAATAATAACCTTAATGCCTTTTTCTTGAAGCTTAATGAGATTATCGTATACCTCCAGATTTATATTTTCCCGAGCAAGATCTCGATAACTATCCATGCACAAATCAAAAAAGTCTCCCGTAATGATTAAAACTTTAAGCGAAGGTAAAGCGCCTTCACTTATCCTTGAGTGGACCGTCGTAAGAAATCTGTTGAAATCGTCGTATTCTACGCCCGAAGCCCCTAAATGCACATCAGATACAACCAATACTGTGGTTTTACTACTAAATTCTATACTGTTCATGGTTAAAAACTACCATTGATTAATTTATTCGCCTAGTACTAAAGTTAGAATCATCGCTAATATATTTTATTCAAGATATATATCTACAGGTAAATATTAGGATTTTGAGATTAATACTAAAATTGCTACTTGCCTATATTCTCATGTGATTTCTCATTATATTCTATCACTTTTTCTTCTTCTAAAAACGCTTTAACCGGTTTTGATGGATCAAGTGGAGTATTGCAAACCCAACATGTGTTTTCTAGGTCAATTAGCGATGACTAACATTTTTCACAGTAAAAAGTGTCACACTCTGGACAGATAAACATAATTCTTTCCAAGTTTCCTTTGCAAACCAAGAAGATTTTCTTCTCCTTAGCAATTGAAACTTCTTCTTCGGTAACTTTTTGTCGTTTGGCAAATATCTCTAAGATATCATAAGGTTTTTCAGCTTTTTCCTGCGTTCTCTTTGGACGAATTGCAGTTTTAATGTCTTTTAACACTAAAATAGAAAGAAAAATTTCAAAGATTCCTGTTGATGTTATGGATACAAGAAAACTAATGGGTGCCACCCCGAAGAATAACGTAGCAAATATCCCAAAAAGCTGAATGGCACACATTTACACAACTATAACGATCCAATAAGTTAACACTTTTGAAAAATGTCTCGGATTGACCAATTTAAATCACTTTTATTGGAACATGTAAATCTATTCTAATTTCGCCAATGACAAAGACATGAAAAATCCTTATCATTAAGAATAATATTTTACCTATAATGATTTATTAATTCGACCCGTTGATTAGGAGTTATTCAAACCTTAATAAAAAATTTTTAATTAGAATCTCGTTATCATTCTTCTATTTATAATTTGGAGAATAAATAGAAAGCAATGAGCGATTTAAAAAAAGAAGAAGGGCGTGAGAATTTTTTAATTCAAGAATACCAGTATTATGCCGAATCTTTCTGGAGGTGCGAGGAGAGTGGGGAAAAGAAATTCAACTTTATGATCACTTTGGTTACTACATTGCTCGCTGGGTTAATTGTATTACTCACCACCGATTTCATTGATGAAGCTCTTGTCTCTCTCTTTTCTATTACAGTTTTATTTTCGTTACTATTGTTTGGAACATTAACTTTTCAGCGGATTCTTAAGCGGAATCTTGACACCGATAAATACAAAATCCGACTCGATAAGATTAGAATTTACTTCAAAGAGAGAATTGCTCCGGAGAGTTTAGAGCATTATAAAATTCACCATAAATATAAACCTCGTAAAATTTTAACAGGTGGACTTGCGGATGCCATGATTGCATTAAATAGCGTCATCGTAGCAACGCTTTTTGCGATATTGACCATTAGTTTTTCGATCTTAATTCTCTTAATCTCCAGTATACTAGGATTTTTAGTTTTCTTCTACTTACAAATATATCATATGCTTAAGAAATATTACGATGACTATGAGGATAATGTTGAACGACCAATCAAACAAGATTACCACGCTAATCTAAAAATTTTCAAGATTTCCATGTATTCATTTATATTCTTCATAATAGTGCTAATTTGTAGTGCAATTATAAGACAGTTATACATAGATTTCTATTTTGTCTTCGAAGTTTCTCTTATTATACTCTCTCTTTTAATTATGTTGATTAGCATAACGGGAACATTGAGTTCAATTGCAAACTATAATAAGTATAGAAAATCGAATATAAATCATGAATAATAATAACAAATATTCAATCGATTCTAAAATTAAATTTCAACCGTTGGAACTCATTGATGTTTCAGATATAATAAAACAGTGCACAAAAAAATGGCAGAATTTATCATTATGTCAAGTAAACGATTCGGTTGTAAGATTGGCGGTAATTGAAGGCGAATTTCATTGGCACAAACACGATAACGAGGACGAGTTTTTTTACGTTATTGAAGGTAAACTCTTAATCGATTTGGAAAGCGAGATCGTTGAACTTAAACCAAAACAAGGATATTTGGTTCCTAAAGGCGTGAAGCACAGAACCAGAGCCCCTTTGCGGACTTCAATCTTGCTAGTAGAAAAGAGTACTATAACTCCAACGGGAGATTGAAAGAAAGAAGAAGAGTGTTAAAATTCGTGGCATAAAAACACAATAATTTCCTTGATGAAAGTTTTTAGATCTTTTAGCCTAATGTTTTCGTTTACTCCATGTGCGTTCGATCCCCCATACCCTACCCCGCACATTATAATATCTTCAGTTCTCATAATCTTATTTACAAGACCCATATCGGTGCTTCCGTTCATTCCAAGATGTCCGATCTTTTCCTCGGGTATCTTAAGTACCAGGCTCATTACTTTTTTCATTCTCACGAGGCTTGGAGCGTTCACATCTACTTTCATAGGAGGATACCCTACCTCAAACTTGATTTTCACATCTATTAGGTTGCTTTTGGTTCTCCCTCTCTCTATTGCTTCCTTAATTTCCCTCTTCACATCTTCATAATTTTCTTCTGGAATAAATCGCCGGTTAATAAGCAGCGTGCAGTAATCGGGTACAATGTTATGCTTCGTTCCTACATTCATGATGTTTAGGTTAAACATGGGAGAAAAATTCCATTTTCTGTTTGAACTTGGTCGAGGTAACCCTGGAATGGTATCGCTTTCGCGCTGTTCTACTTCTTCCTTGAGTTTCATGAGTTCGGTCAATATGGGTATGGTTTGTTCCAAAGCGTTTACTCCCATAAAATTAATCGCAGAATGACAACTTCTTCCAAATGTTTCAACAATCACATTTACCGAACCAAAAGAGCCAACCGCAAGTGTGGGCATAATGTCAGCGTCCATGCAGAACACTGTCCCCTTCACATACCCTTTTTCGGCTAAATACGCAACACCCGGATATGGACCTCCCTCTTCATCAGTGCAATTAAAGACTCTGATGTTATACTTTGGCGTTAAATTAAGTTTTTCGATTATTTGTAGCGCTAGAATTAGCCCCACCATCGAACCTTTCATGTCAGCGGTTCCTCTTCCGTAAATTTTCCCGCTTTTTATCATGGTCGCCTGAAAAGGAGGAAAACGCCACTTTTGTTTACCTTCAAGCGGAGCTGGCACCACATCCATGTGCCCGTAAAAACTCACCTCTTTATCTTGACCATAGTTTTTAACTCCAACAAGGTTAATGCGAGATCCAACCAAACCAGGTTCTCTCTTTATGTAGCGCTCTTCTGGTACTATTACTTCTTCTAACTCGTATCCTAAATCTTCAAAGAAAGGCGATATAGTAGTTACATATTCCCTATATGTCTTTCCAGGGGGATGCGTGGTGTCGATGTTGATGAGAGTACTCATTATATCCATCACTTTTTCCGGGGATAGATTATCTACTTCATTAAATATAAGTTCTAAATCAACCATACTCAATCATTACGAAATATAACAAGGAAAATTATAACATATTTAAGTTTCATTGCTTAAAGAAAAAGATGCTGTTATACAAATCAATGAAATAGAAAATATATGGTCTTTTCTATTTGTCTCTGTTTTTTAGTGCCTTTAAATTACGAGCGCGCTACAGCTAAAAGGTTATTTATGTCGAGAAAAACATTTATATTCAATATATCCTACAATAAGGAAATATGATGTCAGAAGAGCCTTGGTCGGATGGAAAGCATATATTCTCGAATCCGCTTAAAATTGTACGATTTAAAGATAAAGAAAGTTGTTGTGGACGATGTGGGACGCAACGCGGGGCTATAAATAAAGAATCCAAATTTACTATGTTTAACCTGACATCTAATTTGAAATTTTAGCCAGATAATCTCCGTCTTCCTGATTAATTAATATTTCACAAGACCATCCAATTTCTTGAGTGCATTTCCTAAGAGTATCGGGATCAACATGAAGCAGTTTGAACTCTTCGCCAAATACGCCTTTATATTCCATTTGAAGTCCTACTGTACCAATGTATCTCCCTAATCGACGATTTCTTTCTTGATAGGCTAGATGTTCAGGAACCTCAGTCATTCGAATATCTAAAGAATCCAACAAAATTTGACCGCTAGAATTTAACAATACCTTGCAACGTTCTAAAAAGCTTTTTAAACCAGGTATATCCTCTGCTAGACCAATAGCACACCCCATTAAAAGTATTGTATCGAAATTCTGTTCCTTTAGATCGTAAATAGTTAAGCACTTTACATTTTTAACGCCTTTTTCTTTCATAATTTCGCAAGCGTGAGAAGACACATCAATCGCACAGACTTTTAAACCTCGGTTTTGAAGGGATAGACTGTGAGGTCCTGCACCCGCACCGATATCGAGGACTTTTCCACGACATAACGCTAATGCCTTCTTTTCAATTGGAGAAAATTCTCTTTCAGCTCGAAAACAATGTGAAACGAAATAATCGTCTTTTATACCATCGTCTCGGTGAAACACCACTTTAACTTGCTTGTTTCCCTCGTAAAAATCCTTTAATGCTAATCCATAAGGCTCCATTGGTTTTAGAACCATTTTTTAAAACTCCCACTCGTGATACTCTAATTATTCTAAGGCTTTGATGATTTCATCTGAAGTTAAAACTCTAGCAAAATTTTTCCTTAATGTTTTCAAGACAGGCTCTTGCAAGTCAGGATTGTCGGTAGAGGTGAGATCACTCCCGAAAATTACTTTAAAACTCCGCTCGTATGCTTGTCTCGCAGTAGTGTCGCAGCAGACGTTAGTTAGCGTGCCACAAATGATAACCGTATCTTTATCCATGTTCTTCAATATGGTCTCCAAAGGAGTATCGTAAAACGCTCCGTAAGATGGTTTTTCAATAACTACTTCACCTTCCTTAGGAGCAAGCTCGTGCCAAACTTTACCTTTTACGTAAAACTGCGAAAAATCAATATTCAGCTCTGTGTAACGACCAGGCATGTATTTTCCTGTTTTCGGACGATCGAAATAATAGTGTGTTTTTGAATAAACCGTATAGACGACAGGAATTCTTTTATTCCTACAATGCTCTATCAACTTTTTAATTTTTGGAACCTGCCGTGTAGCTTCGGGAACCCAGTCGGGGGACCAGTGAGGCTTCACGAATTCGTCTTGCATGTCTATAACTAATAGTGCACACTGTTTTGGCACTATTTTAAAGCGCGCATCACCTTCATCGTACGCTTTTCTTGCTAAATTATATAAATCTTGTTCAGAGAAGTTTCCTACTTTCATTTTTTCCTAATTTATTTTGATTATTATTATAGAAATTTTTATTTGCTAAGAATATGACTAAGAAATAAGTAGAGATAAAGTTCGATGAAGTTTACTAAATCTGCAATAGCCATAGTTGTCTCAGATATTCACCTTGGAAACGAGTTTTGTAGGGTAAAAGAGTTTACAGAATTTCTCTCAGATGTTTTAAATAATGTAATGAACGAAAGTTTACGATCTCTCGAAGTATTAATAATCCTAGGCGATTTCTTTGATCTTTTATCCACAAGTTTTGAAGATTTATGCTCTAACAGGGAATACTTTCAAATTTACAATTTGCTTGACGATTTGAAAAACCACGATATAGAGGTCGTATTGTGTTTAGGTAACCACGAGGTTTCTACCAGTTTATTTTATAATCTGCAATTTTCGGAACGGAAGGAGCGTTTTGTTGAGGAATTTGACTTCCTCAGCTTCCCTTTTAATTTTTTGACGATTGACAGAGTGTGCCAATATTTTGTTTTAAATTCTTTAGATAATGAAATTTATTTGTCGTTAATTGATTCTATTTACGACGATCCATTTCTCACATTTAACATAGGGAAAGGAGCTTTTCTGAACAATGAAACCTACTTTATGTGCCACGGATACCAATTCGAAGATAAAGGGCTTCATCATGCAATCACAGGGATTTGGGACTACACACGAGGTTTAACCAACGATTGGAAACGGTTTCTGACTTCATTATGGTCAAAGGCTAAGGAAGTTTTTTGGAGCAATGATAATGTAAGGTACTACGATAACATAATGAATAATTTAATCAATTTAGATGACCCGTATTTCTACATTGTTTTCGGACATACGCATAAACGCGAAATTAAGGATTTGAGGATGATTAATACGGGAAGTTGGCTTAAGGCTTCAGATCCAAGCTATCTCGAAATTTTTCCGGATGGAACGAGTAGGTTAAACGAAGTTTCTACAAAGGATTAGTCATAGGATTCTTATCCATGAAAGGGACATTAACAAGCCAAATTAATCCTTTTAGATTAGATGTAGAAGTTTAAAAAGAGCAGGTTCTGGATAGGCGAGCGCGCGAGGAAAAAAAAAGTAGTAATTCCGGGTTTTGGTATTTTCTAGGAACTACGACAAAAGGTTCAATTTTGGTACTCACCTATACCGAGAACCAATGCGTCGTAATTGTTACTTCCCAGTGTATTTAAAGAAAAATTTCATCAATGAAATGTTTATAGTGCTATAATTCCACGATAACTCTTCCTTTCCTGCTACTTTTTTATAAAGGAAAAAACCACTCTTTTTGAAGAAAAAAAGATAGAGGTGAGTCACGGTTTGTGAAAACTAAGGTTTTTGCTCTTAAAAATAAAATTTTATCTTTTTGATGTAAATCTGAATTATACCAAAAACTTAACCTCTCTGAATTTAAAGCACTTAATCTCTACAAATATTAGAGGACCTAAACTAAGCTCATACAAATTTTAACTTTTTTCATCAATAAGAAAACATTTAAAAAGCATACTCGGTCACTTCTATTCTTAATAAAAAAAATTGATCTCAGAAATAAAATATAAAAAAAGTGCGTCATCGTGCTTCATTACAACAACAACCTGTTGATAGCATCTCCACATACCTCCAAAAAAAGTACAACTTGCGATTTGTGCCAGTCTTCGGACTTTGCAGAGAGCAAGTTAGGGAAAGTCTGTAAAAGGTGTGGGGTTGTGATCGAACAAAAAGTTCTTGAATATCACGCACCATATAGCGAAACTAGGGTCCAACACGCTCCGTTAAACTCAAGAACCCAAGTTGGTTCGGTTTTTGAGCGACTAAACTCGCGTAACTCTTCAAAATTAAGATCCTTGGCTAAAACAAATTTGAGGTATAATCAACACGACCAACAGCTTGAAATTGGAAAGATCGAAATCTCCCGACTCTTCCACGCGTTGCAGCTTCCCCATAACCTGAAGAAGGAAGTGTTTTTGGCGTATCGAGAGGTCAGAAATCGCATTCCTGCAGGAACAAAATTTCGCTCTCCTGCTGGTTTGGCCGCAGTAGTGGTCTATACAATGATGAAATTGCGCAGGATTTCAATCGATCAAATTGCAATCCTCGAAGTTAGTCACCTTTCGAGGAAGGAATTTAACGAGTTTAAGTTAAGGGTGTGTCCCTTATTTAAGGATTATTCCAAAAGAGATCGAAAATCGTATGTTGCTCAGAAGATTTTACAGGTTTCCGAGCATTTCAAGTTAGGTATGGAGTTTTATTTCAGATCTAAGAGATTACTCGATGGTTTGTGGGGAAAAATCAATAACACCAGCGACGAAGTGGCTGCGGGAGTCATCGCCAGCTTGTCGTTGTTAATTCAGGGTTCGGAGGTGGTTACAGTTAGTTCGATTTGTAAGAAGTTGGGGATCATGCCCTCAACCGTCCACTCCCAAGTAAGGAAGCACTTAATTGCCAAGTACGAGGTTCAAGGCTACAAAAGCTTGGTAAAATCCCGCGATGTAATAAAGGAAGTATTGGAAAAGTTAGGATTAATTAACGATAAATAGAAAAGAAAAATTTACCAAAAGAAGAAAAATTGCGAGGAGGTAAACGAAATCGTTTTTTTTAAACGGGATCTCTGCTATTTAAAAATGTAAGCGCATATAGGAAGGTTCGTGTGTGCTTAGTTCTCTATGTGTGGGAATACGTTAGTATATACTTACTAATACCTTACTCTTTCAGCCGAGAGTGAGGATTAATCAAGAAAGGCGATTGCCTTTGAGACGAGGAAGGGAAATATGTCCCAAGAAGATTTACTCAAAGAAATTTTGAGCTGGTTCGAGGAAGCCAAGAGGTTTAAAGCTTCGAAAAAAATATACCTCGCCCATAAAGCGTATTCCTCCGCGCTAAACGCGTGTCGGAGGTTTTTTTCTAAGAATGGCATTATTCCCGAGGAATATCACTTCGTTCTTTACGAGATAGCGGAATTGTTGGCCAAAGAAAGACAACTCTCTCAGGCAGAACAACTAATACAGGAATCCTTGTCTCTTCACCGACAGCAGGAGAACGAGGTGGGAATAGCAGAAGATTATCAAGAACTAGCGGATCTTAACATGCGTCAGAGAAAATTTCCCCAAACTATTTATTATTATCGCAAGGCTCTTGACTTACTTCCTTCCGAGGAGTTGTACAGGCGATGTTTGGTCTACTATCGCATGGTTAAACCACTCTCTTCCATGCATTGGTATTATGACGCTTTAGAATGCACCCAGAGAGTTGAAGAGATCTTCAAGCTAGCTCCTCCTTTAATGAGAAAAGAGTTTAGCAGTATGATAATCCGAAACCAGCGAAACATGAAAAAATTAAAAATCCTTGTTAAATGTTAATTTCCATTCCATTTGACTTATTTACGGAATCTCAACACCCGGGACATCAACTTTTAAAAATTCAATTTTCCCGCTCGATCTTTTACCTTCTAAATACTGACAGGTGCAAAGAAAAAGAGTTCTTCCATCTTCTCCGCCCAGAGCGCACGCATAAACATTTGTACCTTTTACTTTAATAGTAGAAGTGATTTTCCCTCCTTCCAACACACGTAAGGCTTCTGCTTTAGATGGATTTGCGACCCAGATGGCGCCTTCTTCGTCAAGACATATGCCGTCTGGTGCAAAGTCTTTAAATTCAGCCCAAATTCTTCGATTTGTTAGAGTTCCTGAATTTTCGATATCAAAGGCAGTCAACTTGCTTCCAAAAGTTTCTGCTACGATTAAAGTTTTGCAATCTGGAGTCACAATACATCCATTGGGAAAAATAAGATTTTCTGCAACTATTTTTACTTCACCTTCTTTTGTTACCAAGATCATGCAGGTGGGTTGAGCTGGGGATTCAAGGGATTTAGTGCCCCAATTTCCTATGTAAGTTCGTTCATTGGCATCAGTAACGGAGTCGTTGCAATTATATTCTGTAAATTTACTTAAATCTGCGTGAATTTTCAAACCTTCTGGATCTAAACGCATTAGGTAGCGTCTCTCCATTGAAACTATAAGGATCCTACCATTGTTCAAAAAACCCAATCCAGACGGAGAATCTTGCATTTCTACAATAACTTCTGATTTACCTTTGTCGTCAACGGTCATCACTTTTCTTCCGATAAAATCTGAAAAGAACAACTTTCCGTTTCGCCAACGAGGTCCCTCAGGAAATTCAAGACCAGACAATAATACCTTAGTTTCCGTTTTCATATTTATCAATTCGATTCTCGTCGTAATAAAGTTACTTTTTTTTATAGATTCATCAAAGCGCTAAAGAAAACCAATCGTTAAATTTTCTGAATATTAGATTCAAAAATAAATCTATGTAGTGCAATATAAGAGATTTCATTCCAATTTAGAATTAATTTCTGTAAATTAGTGAGATCTTTTAACCCCTTAATTTAAGTGACAAAACCACAATTCACAATTAATTAAAGAGTTATTTTAAAACTCTCCTCTCTCCTTGATTTCACCCCTTGATTTATTTTAATTCCCTCCATAGATTGATTTTTAAACAGTAAATAAATATGTATACATATTAAATGTGTCATTTCAAAGGTGATAAGAATTCCTAAATATTGCCCGTTCTGCGGAAAAGAAAATCCTGTAGATTCAAGATTTTGTGAAGCCTGTGGTTCTCCATTTGAAGAATCATTTATAAAAGAGGTAGATGAACAAAATCAAACGGAAACAAGAATAAAGGAAGGTAGCGACAGTAGTGACAGCAGTGACAGTAGCGATAGTAGTGACAGCAGTGATAGTAGCAACGCTTCATCTTCAAAACCCTTAGCTTATCTTTTTAGTTTCAGTTTAATGTTTCTCTTAGCCATACTATTTTTAGTAATATTTTACTAAAAGGTCTATTTAAAAGGTTGTTATTCGACCTTGAAGTTATCAAATAATGACTATAATGAATTTTGATGAATATTACGAAAAATGGTTAGAAGAACATGCCTATAAAGATAGTAGTATTGTAAAAGGATGGTTAAGGATATCATTTTACGCATGTAAACATGTATTTCTTCCGTTAAAATTTACACCTCTTAGAATTGATATTTTAAGTCTTGTTTTATCACTTCTAATTGCTGTTATATTCTCTTTATTTCCTTATTTAGATGAAATTAGATTATTGATTAGTGGGATTTTAATTACTCTTTTGATGATAGGTGTAGGAATGATGGATAATTTAGATGGTATGCTCGCACGTTTAACAAATAAAAAAAGTCCAAGAGGATCATATCAAGATTTGATAATTGACAGAATTAATGATGGAATTATTCTCATTAGTCCTATCTTTTCACATTATACTCAAATAAGTTCCATTTTATTTCTATTATTTACTATATTTATATTTGAAAATTTGCGTTCTATCCATATTTCAGTAGGAATTCCTATATTTAGTACTTTATCAGAAAGACACGCACGATTAATTTTTCAAATTGGATATATTGGGATAAGTTCTTGTGGATTTTACCTTACTTTTTTAGGATATTTCCCCCAAATTCAAATCTTTGGAAAGAATATATATTTCTGGCCAAATTTAGATATTTTATATATTAGTTTAGGATTAATTTCTATAATTGGAATAATTCAACTCTTGTTAAAAATATCTAAAACAAAAATTTCTCCGTTAAAATTAGCAAATAATAAAAATTCAATAGAAAATAAAGGGGAATATAAACAAAATGGATATCTTGCCATTTATGAAGAAACAAGTAAGGAAGAATTTGAAGAATTATTTAAAATCCTCGTCTCAGCTACATATCTTTATGAATATAAATTTAAAATAGTACGATTAGGCTATTTTCAAGGAAAATCTCTTAATAGGATTATAAAAAGTTCAAAGATGTTATTTCTGATAAGCTTGATAACAGAATTCTTGTTTTTTTTAATACTTTTACTAAAGCTAAATTTGAAATCATTAAATTTTCTAATTGAAACTTTACTATTTGTTTTTATTATTGCTTATTTCTTGCTTTTTATGGGACATGTAAAAAGATTATTATATTATTCAGCTTATAAAAGATATTCATCAATTCATTACATTATCTTTTTTCAATTATTAGATTTGATAACAGAAGTATTACTTCTTAGCATTTTAGCTTTTACCATTTCATATAATACGAGTCAAATATACGTGGTTTTATGTCTAATAGTTCAATTATGTCATGCAGCTAATATATTGAATCAAAGAAGAAAAGTTATTAAATCAAAAATGTATTTTTCACGCACCTTTTTTATTATTGTTAGCTTACTTGCACTAATAGGAATACTTTTTGATTTATTCATTCAAGAGATATATTTTTTGATCGGTTCTATTGTAATATTATCATTTTTTCTTATTAGAAATATTTACAGAACAAACTCTCTCTTGTAAAAAACAGATTTTTTGCATTCTTGAAGGAGAAGGAATCCTTAGCATAAAAGATGAACCGCATCCTATTACAGTACAAGTAGGAGATGTCGTTAAAATTCCCAAGGGAGCTTTCCATTCAATAAAAGCGATAATAATATTGCATTAAAGTACTTGGCAGTCGACTGCTTCGAAAGTGAACAAAATACAGACGAATCAACTTGGGACGACCATGTTAAAGTACTTTGCAAAGAACAGGGCTGGTATTAGTACAAAGTAAAAAAAATAGTGTAATCAAATCGTTATTATTTTAACGGATTTCTAATAAGATAATCATATATAGATCTTAACGCTTTTTTTCCCACCGACCACTTTATTAGCTTATAGGCAGTTTCGAAATCGCACCACATCCAGTCTGTGTGCTCTGCAGGATTCAATACTGGGTCTTTTAGCTGATCTATCCGAGCTATGAAATTATTAATTTTAAGTTCTTCAGCAAATTTTTGGAGGTGGGGAGGAAATTTATCACCTTCCTCTTCATCGTTTTCCGCAAAAGCTTCTTGAGGAATGTCTATTGGGAGGATTATTGCAGGAATGTACCCCGTTTCTTTAAACGATTCTCGCTTGGCGCTCTCAAGCGGAGTTTCTCCTTCCTTCCGCGCTCCCGTAACATACTGCCAATTATAACTCAAGGTAGCTCGTTTTATCAAGAGAAATTCTAACTCGCTATCTTTGTACCTGAATAGATGCACTGAAACCATTAGTATAACAATAATAAACTATTCGTTTTGAGTTTTGTTTCAGGATTTAAGTTATTATAGACAAAAAATATAAATAACAAAATAAAATACACAAACCCACGATAATCGTTAAAATAACCTAAAAATAAAGAGGAAAAGTACATATGATTGTTGAACAAAGAAATTTAATGAAGGCTGTCGTTAAAACCAAAACAGGCCCTCCAGAAGTTTTAAAGTTACTTGAAGTGGAAAAACCAAGCCCTAAAGAACACGAAGTGTTAATAAAAGTGCACGCCGCCTCCGTCACTCGCGGAGACGCGATAATGTTGAGAGTACCCAAGATATTAGCCATCATTATGAGAATAATAGCTGGGGTGAAGCCAAAAAAGATAATTGGGACGGAATTCGCCGGAGAAATTGTTGAAATAGGCAGTAAGGTAACTAAATTTGCTGTGGGTGATCAGGTGTACGGCTCGACTTCTATGGAGCGGAGTGGAGGCTTGGCAGAGTTTTTGTGTGCCTCGGAGTCCGGAATGATTACCAAGAAGCCAAATAATATGAGCTACGAGGAAGCGGCTACCGTCCCTATTGGCGCCATGACTGCTTTGTTTTTATTAAGAAAATTAGATATCGCTTCGCGTGAACGGGTGATGATATATGGAGCTTCGGGGAGCGTAGGCACATTCGCGCTACAACTTGTTAAAATACACGGCGCAACTGTTACTGGTGTATGCAGTGGTGTGAATGTAGAGATGGTTAAATAATTGGGTGCAGATCTGGTGCTTGATTACACCGCAAAAGAGTTTAAAGAACACGCCTATACATACGATTTGGTGTTCGACGCCGTTGGAAAACTCACTAAAGAAGATAGAGCGCGGTTCTTAGGAGCTGAAGGGAAATATGGGTCGATAAAGGCGCCCACCAAAGAGCGGGTTGAGTTATTAGAAGATATTTGTGCAATGATTGAAGAAAGTAAACTCAAAACAGTGATCGATAAAACCTACCCATTAGAACAAATCGTAGAAGCGTACTCCTATGTGAAAACGGGTAGAAAGAAAGGGAATGTAGCCATACAGATTAGTAAAGACTGAACTTTTTAATTGATACGTATGCGGTACATTTTATAGACTCCTGTTTTATCAATAAAATCCATCTGTTTACGCACTTCCTCAGGCCAAAACTCTTCTCGGCTAATTTGAGAAAACATAGCGTAGTGATCAAGGACTCTGATATTTAAATTCCAACTTTCTAGTATTTCAGGACCTGCGAGCGAAAATTTCAAATGAGAAGGATCTAAATTCGTTTCTTTATTGTACCTTTTCCATTGTCTTAATAATGGCTTAGTACCGCAATCAAATGCTAATTCGGTTCCAGGTAATTTTATCCCAATTTGTTTAAATAACAGTTTGATGTTAGTTTCTTCAAAGTATTTAAACAAAGAGCCCGCGATTAAAAGAATTCCGTCATTTTTATTATTAATATCCTCTATCCACAAAAAGTCTAACACAGATTTGTCTATGAATCCATAGCGGGGATTTATAGGGATGAAATGTTTTTTAACGTTTAATATTTCCGGAAAATCTATATCGTACCATTTAATCGATCCGTTATCAATCCTATAGAATAATGTGTCAAACCCGGCTCCTAAGTCTACAATAGTTGCATTGGGATGTTCTTCAATGAAATTTGTTATAATCTTTTCAAAATTTATACTACGAATAACTATTGTAAGTTGTTTTATTAAGTCTATACGGTTTGCGACATCTGCGAAGTCATATTCTATCTGATCAACTATTTTAGATGCTAGTTCATCCTTATAAAAAGAATTTTCCTTTTTGTTTTCTAAATGTCTCGCCCATAAAGGAACTAGCGACGTCCATTGCAAGCTTCCATGTGAAACTAAAATTTCCAACTATTTAACCTCCTTGAAAAGATTTACATTCCTAATGGTAATATAGGCTAAAAAATTAAAGATATAACTGTTCTTTTTCCTAATTTTTAATATAATCAACCAAGACATCGTATATTTATTTTACGAAGATCTCTTAATAATAAAACTTTCACACAAATTTTTAAGAAAAAAGATAAGATTTGATTTGTTAATCTACCACGGTATATGCATTACTTAGCACTACGGGTCCTCTACTTGTCCGCACTTGAACGATATACCGACCGTTATCTTTCCATCCTTCTGTGGTTAGTGACTCCCCGGGGTACACCACATTGGAGAATCGTACTTTTAATTCCTTGAAACGCGTTAGATCGCCATCGCACGCCCCTTGAAGTATGGCTCTAGTTGCAAATCCAAAGGTACATAACCCGTGGAGTATCGGTTTTTCTTGACCTCCTTTCCGCGCTAATTCGGGGTCGATGTGAAGAGGATTAAAGTCACCGTTAAGTCTGTAAAGAGCTGCTTGATTCTCAGTGGTTTTATAAGTTATACTAAAATCAGGTTTCACTCCCTCAGGAGGTTCCAAAGTTTCACTTTTAGGACCACGCTTTCCTCCGAAACCCCCTGCTCCTAAATAGAAGAACGCAGAATTCACGTCAAATAACGGTTCCCTATTTTTCGTTAGACCTGTAAACTTTACATGAATAACTGCTGCTTTTTCTTTATCAAATATATCAGTTACTTCGCTGAAACATATGATTTGCCCCCCTGATGGAAAGGGCTTATGGAGATGTATTTGTTCTTCTCCGTGAATAAACCTAGGAAAAAAAATGTTCCCTAATCGAGGAAACGCAATCAATCTAGCAATCGTGGCAAAACTTGGAAACACTTTAATTCCACCGCGAGTTCCCTCGTAAATGAAAGGGAGTTCCTCAGTTTGAGCACCAATCCCGAGTGCGTAAAGCGCCACATCTTTCCACGTATATTTAAATATTTTTTCCGGGTTCTTTACACCCACTACGTTTAAATCTAAACCAGACATTTTGTTAATTTCGAAATTTATAATTGTTTACGATTTTAAATATTTCATTAAGTAAAAAATATAACTTCCTTTTCATTTCATTTTCAATAAAAAATCTGAAATTTAGTGCTAAATTAAATACGAGATTAATCGTTAAAAACGAGTAAAATCTATGAGCCTTGATTCTAATATCAAAATACGTCCGATGGAAGAAAATGAGAAGGATATCGTAAAAAAGTTGCATAAAGATGCTTTTTCTTTGATAGAACATTGTTTTTTTTCGTTTAGCCCATATATTTTAGTTGCCGAGTATGAAGGGAAATTGATTGGTGGATTAACTCTAAAAATATTCACCATACTTAAGAAAAAGAAGAAAATTGGAGTTTATCATTGGTTATTCACCTTTCCTGGAGCTCGAGGATTAGGTGCCGCACAAAAGCTAGTTGAAGAAGGGAAAAGGTTCTTTAAGGAGCAAGGATGCGATGAGACATTAGCACAAATAAGTGGGTACAATCCAAGTTCTTTTAAAAATTTCTATAACAGAGGCTTTGATATAATTCCTTTCGCACAACAAGTAAGGCGATGGAAATTCCCCGGTTTAATCTCCGTATGGGTGAGGACCAATCATATTTTTGGCAATGGAAATTTTTTATGGGGCTCTCCTAAACCCAATAAAAAGGATAAGCCTATTGTTCAATGGGTTGCTATGATTATTCTTAACTTTATATTATATTTTATTACTAAAGTTAGATGGCGAGGTTTCGGACATATCACCCCCTTATATATCGCATTCACACTTGCTGCAACAATAATAGTGTATGGATTGAGAATACTGATGATGTTGATAGTCACCAGAGCTCAAGGCCTTAAGATGCAGTTTCGAGCATGGGGTGGAGGTTATCCATTGAGTATTCTAATTTCAGTCGCTTTTGGGGGACCCTATCCAGTCCCTGGGAGTATTTATCCTAAGGACCATAATTGGTCTCATCAGAAGCTAAAGAAGAAGTTAGGAGTTATGGGATTAATTGGATGTATTTCGATTCTAACATTAATATGGATTTCCGTTTATCTAATAACATTTTCCCTAGTTCCTGCTGAATATTTTCAGTTTTTAGATATGATCGTAGAACTGAGCATGTATTTAATAATTTTTGAAATTTTAATTCCCATTTTCCCCTTTGATGTCTATAATGGTCGAAGAGTATATAATTGGAGCAAGCCATTATGGATGATATTAGCTGTGTTTGCTATTTTTACCTTTGTTTTCGTATTAATTTTCTAAATCTTTTCTTCTGCTCATTTTGAAAGATCTCTCTTTAAGTAAAAAATATATACTTCCTATTCATTTCATTTTCAATAAAATTCTAAAATTTATAGCAAATTCAAATAGTATATTTTGTGAATAAAAATGAGTAGGAAAGCCGATTATGAAAGAGCTCTTAAAATTCTTTTCAAAGCTGGAGGATTTCAATTTCAATTTTCAGAAACTGCACATGAAATTCTAAAGTTGACTATTAAAGACGAAAATTTAGACTTTATGATGGCGTTTGAGAATCAACTGTCCCAAACAATGGAACAATTAAAGGAAAGTAGTGGATTATCTGAAGAAGAAATTCTACGAAAAGCAGATGCTTTAGCAAAAACAGGCGTTCTAATCAATCAACCTAATCGTCATGGTGTTATGGTTTATCAAATTTTCCCCTTACATAGACAATTTGAATATATTTTTATGCAAAAGCTTGAAAAAACGGAAGAAAATTACAAAATAGCGCGTCTATTTCAAAAATTAAACGAAGAACATAGTAACATAATTCAAGCTCAATATGATGGGATGCATACTGTATTGGAGCGTATGCCCCCGATGGATCGAACGGTACCTATATTAGAAAATTTAGAGACTGGCGAAGAGATTAACGTTGTTGTAAATGAAGAAATAGAAGTCCCCACCGAAAAAATTTTACCCACTCAACGAATTAGAGAACTTATCGAAAAGTACGACGACATTGCCGTAGGATACTGCTATTGTAGGCAACATCAAGAAATGCTCGGGAATCCTTGTAAACAGATCGAACTTAAGCCAACTTGTATGACCTTAGGTAAGTCTGCTAGACATACTTCTAACCACGGTTTCTCTAAACTAGTATCTAAGCAAGAAGCATTAGAGATTCTAAAAATGTGCGAAGATGCGGGATTAGTTCATAAAGCATATCATAAATACGGAGATTCTTCGACCGAGGAAGTCGCAATTTGTAACTGCTGCAGCTGCTGCTGTATGACTGCGCGAAATTGCCTAATTTTTCCCACAGTTAACGAAACAAACTATTTATCGAGCATTAATCCGGATTTGTGCGTTGGTTGCGGTACATGCGTTGATTTATGTTATAATCACGCGATTGAATTAAATGACGACAATAAAGCGGTTCGGGATGAGGAATATTGCGTGGGCTGCGGTGTGTGCGCGTATCATTGCCCAGAAAATGCGATTTCGCTCGTTGAAGGTCCTAGAATGATCCGAATGCTCCCCCCTCGAAAAACTTAGTCTTTCCACAAAAGTATTTTCCTTCTATTTTTTTTAGTTAGTATAATAAATATATACGTATTATTTTTATATACTGATTAACTATGACAAATATAAGTGTCAGGATTGATCCCGAATTAAAAAAAAAGATGGACTCGCTTAAGCACCTTAACTGGAGTGAAATTATTAGGAAAGCTATTAAATCGAAGATTCAAGATGAAACTGAAATTAATAAAGCTAAAGCTGTCTTATTGAACGAAAAAATACGTAAAATTGCTCCAAAAGATTTCAATAGCGTGGACATCATCCGCAAATTTAGGGAAGAACGCTATTAAAAAAGAAAGAAGTCAGCAAACATGATAGAAGTTGTGATTGATGCTAGTATAGTAGTTAAGTGGTTCATAGAAGAAACGAATTCAGACAAGGCTAGAATTCTGCGAGATAAGTTCATTGAAGGGAAAATTGATCTAGTTGTCCCTTCATTATTGTATTTCGAGGTTTTAAACGCTTTGAAATATAGTGAGTTATTTGAATCCTCTGAACTGGATGATGCTGGAGAAAGCTTAGAAAATTATGGTTTTAATGTAATTACTATTAAAGAGGACATACGTAAACATATGATTAAGATTGCCGTTGATCATAAATTATCAATATATGACGCTTCCTATCTCGCCCTAAGTTTAGGACTAGGAAAAATCTTCTGCACCGCGGATGAGAAAATCGTTAAAAAACTGCCCTCCACCTTGAAAAAGAAAGTAAAAATTTTAAAGCAGGTAGAAGAAATCTTTACCTAACTAGTATATAATCTAGTTAAAAGATACAAGAAAAAATACAAAAATAAGAAAGAAAAGAGAAAACGTTATTTGCGTAAATTAAAAAAGAGTTCATTACAAAAATCTATAAGCTATCTTCTCTTTATTATCAATTTGACGGATTATATTTTCATCCAAGTATTTCATAACTTCTTTTACAGTTTTATATCTCTTTTCAATCACATCTTCTAATTTAGTTTTTTGTTGCCTACTAATTCTTTCACTTGTTATTTCAAACCACGTCTGACTCCAACTATATTCATCGTCAAAGGTAAACCATATGTCCTTGTATGCGTTTTGCTGCCCTCCTTCTCTAGCTAGCGGTTTATTTTGAATTTCCACCTTAGGATCAGCAAAATAGCACCAGTCTAAAATTGCCCACTCAAACCCTCTTTCTGAATCGTCCCGATCAGCTAAGTAAATAGCGTATCCGTGTCCTCCTAAAGGCACCGTCGAAGAAGCTTGTACATAACCAGCGCGCACACTTTGACTCGCCAAGAAGGAATCCCTGCATTAATCATTAATACAGCAATTAGAATGGCACCATCCTTATTTAATTATTTAGTAGAAATAAAAAAAAAAAGTATAATATCCTCGAAATTAGATGATATTTACTTCATTCTAATCGCTTAGAGGTTTAAATATTTATATCATCGATATCTATTGAAATTATACTAAGTAAGTTTATTAATAGTTAATAAATCATATTTCTATTATCTAATTTTTGTTTTTGATATTAGGGACTTAAATATACCACATCGAATTGAATGTAGCCAGGAGTTATCCAACCTGAATCAATTGATAACTCAACATAGTTAACTGGTTTCTTTATTATAGATAATTTAACCACACCATCATCTTCATAGCCACTCCAGGTTTTTGAAGAACCGTCGTTATATACAATCTTTAATTTGCCTCCTAAAATTCCCTGAGGGAGTGCATTATATTCAACAACTAACCTACTTCCTTGTTGACCACTAAATTTAACTCTAATATTTCCCCAAACATCCCACCAAATAGGTACACCACCTGCAAATTTTTTTGGAACACTAAATAAATAACATGTGTAATAATCTCCGTCGTCAGAGTAAGTACTACTAAGGGATCCTTGCTTAAACAAACCGTTATATGAGATACTTGTTCCAAAATATTTGGTTACTGGAGGTGGTGGAGGACGTGCAGCGAATGCTATAGGACTTATTCCCACTAAGAAAGCAAAAAATATAGTTGTTAGTGCAATGTATCTTAATTTATTTTTCATAATTTTACCTCTTAATTTTTTTTAATTGTAATTATTTGGATTTCACCTCGGTTGAGGTTGAAAATGCTAGTTATTTTTTATGATTTAGATTTGAGTTGTGATAGTATAATTATTTCCCATATATAAAACCACTTGGGAAAATATTGAATATGAATTTTAAAATAATATTCACATAAAAGTCATTTTTTTCCTTTTTGACTTTGGAAGCAAAATTCAATTAAACTTTTGGAATTCTTAATTTTATTATTTTATTTTTTTGCGTTTATTTATAATAGAATTCATAATAGAATTAGCTTTAATTTAGAATGTTAGTTAAAAAGGAGGATATGTTCTAAGAACCTTTGTATAAAGATGAGTTTCTCCTATCTTTTCGATTTTATAAGAGAAATTTTTAGGAATATTAATTTAAGAATTGTTGCTTTATTCTGTTAAAAAGTGGTTTTATTGAATCTATACATCTTACATCTGACAATTTCCAATTTTCATTGGGATAATAGACAACGATAATTGAATCGTACAACATCCAATTTACATTATTGAACCCAAGATCATAACCTACCACTCTAAATCCTTTTTTTAAGGCAAGAATCATTGAATTTATTCCGTTTTCTGTTGTAGGAATTTTCCAAATAATTAATCTCCAATTCTTGTATATTTTTAATAAGTTATTGAGAGATTTTTCTTTAATATATCCATATAATTTCACATTTGCCATATAATAATCTTTAGAAACGCCATAAAGTTCATATTCTCTATTCCTGTTTTTTCTTTTAAGAATTAAAGTATCATTTTTCATTTTTTTTGCATGATTTTTTACAAATTCATAACAAAAGATGAAATCTTCATTATCTAATAAAATCACATTTTTGTTTCTTTTTTTCCAGAGATTTCTAAAAATCAATGAAAACAATACTGCTGATTCTTCACTTTGGGGGGGACTCGGATTATTATCAGTAATATCAAGATTTCTTTTATCTCCTATGTTAGTATGACTTGGAATTATACTATAAGGTATTGCACCAGCATTTTGAGCAGCAGATTGAACATTAGATAAGTGGGCACGAACTTCAATGTCAAGTCTTAGAACATCATTAAATTGAGGCATTTTTGTTACTGTGATAAGTCCTGCTGCTGCAATTTGTGATGTAATTCCATGTCGTTTAAATTCTTTCTTCACAACTAAACACCCAGCATGGGCAATATATCTCTCTTTTTCAACTAAAGCGCACCCAACAGTTTTCTTTTTTTCTATTAAGTCACTTAGGATCCAAACTTTATTTGGATTTAGAATATGTTTTTTTAAAAGTTCAATATCATAAACAACAGGATTCGAATAATCATAATTATAACTTTCTTTGAACATATTTGAAATATTTTTTGCATCTTTTGGTGATGCAAACCTTAATCCATATTTCTGTCCATTTTTAAAGAGAAATTCTTGGAAGTAAACATTTTCTTTTTGAAAATTTAATTTTTCTTTACTTAAGGATACCATTTTAAATCCTATTTTTCAATTAGAATACAAAGAGTTAATTAACTATTTTTATAGACAAATTTATATAAATTTTATTGATTAAAGGTAAAATTCAATAATTTAGAAAAGAATCAAGCTAAAATATTCGAGAAAAATTTAGAAAATAAAAAAGAAAAGAGAAAAAATTATTCGTTTTCTTTTAAATATACTGGAATCATGTGTTAATTGCCTTAAAGGATCGTCGTAAGTTTGATTTTTTGCCTCGCTTTCGAATTCTTTCCAATTGGTGGGGTGGGTCCTTCTGAAACGGTGGAGGGTTAGCCAAACATTTCTGTTAAGAACTTTTTTTTCCGGATTTGGTTATCTTGTCGTTTGAAAAATGACTTAAATTTGTCTCCTATAGGGACTTCAATCAAATTCCTTTAAATCCCATGAGAAATTGACAGAAATGTATAAATATTTGAGTGTTTTGTTAATACCTGGAAGAGTAATAATTAGAGAAATCAATTAAAATGGTTTGTTACGATAACACTTTTAAAGTAATACTCCTCGGCGATGCTCCTAAGGAAAAAATACGCCTTACAAAAAGATACTGTTATAACAGTTTTGACTCTTCATATCGCTTAACGATAGGAGTAGAATTCCATGTAAAGAAGATTGAACTTAATTATCGTAACGAAGTAAAACGAGTAAAATTGCAAATTTGGGACTTGGGAGGAGAAGAACGGTTTCGATTTCTTATGCCGACTTATTGCCTTGGAGCGAATGGGGCAATACTCTTATACGATATTACAAAACCAAGTACTTTGGATAATGTTCCTGAGTGGGCGTCGCTTGTGAGGCAAAGATGGGGTCCGATCCCAATAATACTTATTGGTTCCAAAGTCGATTTAGCAAAAACTCAACGAAAGATCCCCCGCGAATACGTTATTCAACTCGCTGAACAAAATAACATCACTTCGTTTGTAGAAATTAGCGCTAAAGAAAACTTCGATGTAGATAATGCCTTTTCAGTTCTAACAAAGTTAATGGTAGAAAGAACATCTCTGAACGAGGTGAACGTGCAAAAACCTATTAGACATATCGGAAAAGAGTTCAAAATCAACGATTTCCTCTTGCTTAGATTAGAGCGCACCAAAACCAATATATACATTGGAGGGAGACTGTTTCACCAGTGCAAATATTTATTGTTAAATATTACTACCGCTAAAATTAAGCAACACTATAAAATTAATTCCATTGACGAAGCTGCAGAGAAATTAGATTCCTCGATGGAAAGAGGAAGCTTATATAAATACCACATACCTCCAGAGACCGAATTTTGGGGGCATTGCTCCAATATTCAAGCGTGGTACGAAAACGAATACGATACGCGCATATTACATAGAAATATAGCCTTTCCACTACTGAAAGAACTCGTGAGAGTAGGAGATCCTCTTGCTATAAAGAGATTTAAAGAAGAAATTGCGATACGCCTTGAAGAAGGATATCCTCCTGTGGTTGACTATCTAATACATCGCGGGTATTTGAACTATTTTAACAACGAAGAATTAGATACTCTTTTAGAAAATCCAAAAATCTTGGCAAACTTACCCACATGGTTTAATAATAAATGAACGAGCAACATAATTACTAATCAAAGCTAAAGATATAACTGTCTTACAAAATATAATCCTTAAAAAATATTTTAAAAAAACCTCTAAATGTAAATTATTAAAGAATGTGTAGCAAATAGTTGCCAAATAAAAACTTAACGGTTAAAATCACCTTAAAACAAGATATTGGAAAGAAGATCGTAAGGAACGACTCTCAAGCGAGAAACTTACGAATATAAAAGGTCCTTCTCCTTGATACGCCTTAAAAGGAACAGACGTGATAGAAGTTTATACCCAATTATTCTCAGATCTAATATTTCCAGAAAATAGAAATGTTACTGTTAATGTTAATTTAAGAATTGAAGGAAAAACGGGAGATTTTACAGATAGATTTAAAAATATAATTGGCTTCATGCTACAAGATCCAATATAGTCCAAGAACAAATTTTTTGGGAAAAAATTATGAAATTATCTAAGAATAAGTATTGGATATCTGTACTTGTATTATTACTTGTTTTAGTAAGTTTGTCCTTCGCTATAATCGAAAGTACTGCTGAATCTCAAGAATATTCTCTAAGTATCTCCGTCGGAGATGAATTAAGGTATAAAGTTACGATTTTAAATGAAGATCTGTCCCCCGTGACTTTTTCAGAGAGGGAGGGGCAAGAGTCGCTTTACAATATAACAACGATTTCTGAATATGTGGAATATTGGTTAATTCGCTCCGATTATACATATAAAATTAGCACCTCTCCCAGCAAATCGTATGTGTACAAGAAGGGATTCATGGTTAGTAAAGATCCTGCCAAATATTGCTTACCTTACGCGGCTCTCACTTACATATGCCCTTTACCAGTACACGAGTATTTAACTTCATTAAAAGATAATTGCCTTAATCCAATCGTAACGGAAGTGACTTCCGCTACCATTGCGACCTTCGAACAAGAGGGCGAGACAGAGTGTCAGCAAAAGTACGCGTACGATCCCTCAAACGGGGTTTTAACCTTGTTTCAATGGTCAATACGAAGTACGGGCGAAATCTTTTTCGAAAAACGGTTATTGGGAGGGATTATTGGCTCTAAATACGACCTATACCCGTTTTCGGTTTCGCTAATCTTAGCTTTCTCTGCCCTCGTGTTGTATATAAGGAAGAAAATTACCTTGAGGTGTTGAATTTTTTATCGAATTATAGGGATTCCTTTCTTTCTTAAACCAGTTTCAATAAAAGGATATAAAATTAAAGGTTCGTATTCCAAATTAGGAAATCCTAAATTATTAATTTGGTCTTCGGTATATAGGTTGTAAAGAATTGCTGCTCCGTGCCGAATCCCGTACTTTTTAAGCAAGCAAAACGCTGATAATTGGTGCTGGAATAAAGTGCCGTCCACACCTGTATTTCTCTCAAAAGTTTGATTTTCTACCCCTTTTAGAGATACTCTTACGTATAAATTTTCAAATGTGCTCAATTCCTTAATGTATTCTTCGTTTAACAACATTCCATTCGTCTCAAGGATAAAAAGAACATCATTTGGGATATATTCTAACAGCTCTAACAAATGAACTTTCCCGATTGTTGGTTCACCGCCGCTAACTCTGACTATTTGTAGACCCATTTTTATTAACTTATCGCTTACACTCTTGGTAGAATAGAATTTGCCAAAGTGTTGGGGATTCCATACCTTTTTCTGAGACCAACAATATACGCATCGTAAATTGCAGCCTAAACAATCTGCTGTGGCACATCCACCATAAAAACGAGCTTTGCGGAATCTATAATACTTTTTTAAATTAAGTTTACATACTTGATTTTCAACAATTAGAGATAATTTAAATGGGTCGACCATTTTTTAGTATGAAAAATAGTTCCTATTTACTAATATTACTTTTGAATAGATACAGAACCATTTATGTAAACTAACTTAAAATTAGGAACCGAGTTAAAATAACGGGAAATCAAAATAACGAATACTTTAAGAAATAATTTAAAAAAATAAAAAAGAAAAGAGAAAAAGTTATTTGGGTTAATACATGTCTCCCATTCCCGGATAACCGCCACCCATACCTCCCATTCCGCCCATACCTGGCGGCATTCCTCCTGGAGGCATTCCTCCTGGACCACCAGGTGGGCCTTCAGTCTTCTTACTGGCGATGACGTCGTCAATTCGCAGTATCATGGAGGTCGCTTCGGCAGAGCTCTTAATCGCCTGTACCTTCACGACGGTTGGTTCTACTACGCCCGCTGCCACCATGTTTTCGACTACGGTGCCCGTATCAAGGTCGTGTCCTGCGAAGATGTTTCCTGCTTGGTGGGAAGCGCGCAATTTCATCAACACTTCGATTTGGTCTAGACCAGCGTTTTCAGCGAGGGTTTTTGGGACGATATCTAAGGCGTCGGCGAAGATTTCTACGGCAAGCTGCTCGCGTCCGCCGAGGGTTTGAGCGTACTTTCGCAATTGAATGGCGGTCTCTAATTCTGGAGCGCCACCGCCGCCAACGATTTTTTCGTCTTCGATGATGTCTCGCACCACGCATAAAGCGTCGTGGATGGCTCGTTCGACCTCGTCAACGATTAGTTCGGTTCCTCCTCGGATTAAAACGACCACGGATTTTGGATCTTTGCATTCTTCCACGAAAATCCAATTATCGTTCATAATTTTTCGCTCTTCGACTAATCCCGCCCAGCCTAACTTATCGGCTGAGATGTCGTCGAAGTTGGTGATAATCTTTCCGCCAGTGGCTTTAGACAACTTTTCTAAGTCGGATTTTTTGACCCGTCTCACGGCTAACACGTTCGCTTTGGTTAAGAAGTGTTGAGCTAAGTCGTCGATGCCTTTTTGGCAAATCACGACGTTTGCGCCGGAGTTGTTTACCTTGTCTACCATGTTTTTAAGCATCTTTTCTTCTTCGTCTAGGAACTGTTGGATTTGCTCAGGGCTGGTGATTTGTAGCTTGCTGTCAAACTCGGTCTTTTCGATTTCGATCGCCGATTGTAGTAAGAGGATTTTCGCGTCCTTTACGGATTTTGGCATTCCAGGGCTGACTACTTCTTTGTCCAAGATGATGCCTTTAATCAAACTGGTTTCGTCGATGGACTCGCCTTCTTTTTTCTGGATTTGGACTTTCTCGATATCCGCAACCCACTTACCGTCGTTGTTCTTTTCAGCAATTGACTTAATCGCGTCGATGCACATGTCTGCGAGCATTTCTTTGGATTCGGAAACGATCTTGCTGGACATGCAGGTCATTGCAGCGTTTTTCAAGCCGTTC
>JAHPYY010000175.1 GCA_019058515.1 Promethearchaeota archaeon | reverse complement strand
GTATATATAAGCCTACTAATAGTTGCCATGATTATAACGGGAATTCACTTCTCTATCATGTCAATGAAAGTTAGAGAAGATCGATTCATGATTTGGAAAGATAGATTCCTCTTTGTTGCATTCGCAACTTTTGGATTTTCTGCCATTTTTGACGAAATCGTAGAAATGGAAGCAATTATCCTTATTATAGTTCGAATCCTTCTTGTAGCAAGCATATTCTTATTATATGTGAGACTTAATTTGCCAAATTGGATGAGTAAGATTTTAAATATTCCAATTTCCACAGAAAATGTTAAATAATAATTGCTTTGCAATTCGCGAAAATCATTCAATCATTTCCATTTTTTTATTTAATATTGAAATCTTAGAATACTTATCGAACGATAAAGTAATCTAAAGGTGAAATTAATGGATAAGAAATTGATTTATGTAAAATTTGTATATATTTACGGCGCAATCTTAGACGCACTGTCGGTTTTAGAAATGGCATTGTCGATTTTTCTTGGGTTTACTCTAACAACACCGGGCATAGTTGTGTCTGACTCGTACATCTACTCGACAGGTATGGCTTTAGCGTTGATGACCGGTTGGACATTCTTGTTGATTTGGGGCTACTTTAGACCAATTGAGCGAAAAGAGATTTTACTTATGACATTTTGCCCTGTAGTGGTAATAATTTTTATAACATTACTATTCTTTAGCCCGACTTGGATACTATCCTTAATTACGGGGATATTGTTTGTAATCAGTTATATAGTAGCAACTAAGGTAAAAAAAAGAGATTAAATTATAGTATACTACGATCTTTTTTCTTTTATTCAAAATTAATTATTTAATATTATAGTTAATCAACATATTCTACTAATTCACTTAATTCCTTTCTAGATCTTGGATTAGGAATACCACCTTTTGGGTATCCGAAAGGAAGTACAGTAAGAATATAGTCCGTTTCTTTTAAATTCAAAAGTTTTTTGACCACATCTCTATTAATAACTCCAATCCAACAAGTTCCAATTCCATAGATCCACGCTGATAACGCTAATTGTAATGAAACAAAACTCAAATCGTGGAGATACCAATTGGGTTGTACTTCAGTATCCCCTACAAGTACCACCAACACGGGAGCTTGAACCGCAAATTGGCCTGTTACACACTCTTTTGCTATTTTTTGAATTAATCCCTTATTTCGTACTACAAAAAACTTCCATGGTTGCCTGTTAACTGCGCTAAAGCACCATCTCGTTATTTCAAAGACTTCATTTAAAATTCTTTCTTCAATAGGGCGATCTTCGTAATTTCTAATGCTTCTTCGTCCTTTTAACAGTTCAATTCCACTAATTTCGGTCAATTTCTTAATCACTTTATTTAGTTGACATTAATCAGATTGTATAAAGTCAGTTAATATAATAGAGGGTTTAGGAAACTTAAATATCATACTAAAAAAAATTTCATAAAAAATACACTTATATAGGATTATTTTTAACATATTTTGCTAATATTACATATTCAGAACCTTCAAATGGATCCTAATCCCGCTATATATGGATTTGAGAACGATGAAATCGATACCACCCCTCAAGGATGGGAAGATACTTCTCAAACCTATACTTGTGTAAAAGTAATTAGTGGAATTGAGGGATGTAATAAAACATTGGAATGTTATAGCGGTTCTGAAACAGAATCTGTTTTAGGGCTTTGGAATGAATATGAACCACAAATCAATGAATTATACAAAGAATTAATAAGAAAGTAAGGGAAGGCCACGAATAAAAACTTTTTTCTACCTTTTTATTTATCTTACTAACCTATCTGTTTGCCAACTATTCTAAAAGTACACCAATTCATTTATAAATCACATTGTTTTACTTTGAATTTGAGTAACCATCTATATATCCGTTTGAGTAACCACCTATATATCCGTTTCAGGAGGAGCATCCTATGAATGAGTGTTATAATAGTGATTTTTCCAATGGATTCAATGATCAAAAGAAGCTTATTACGATAATTGTATTTTTAGTCATTTTAATGAGTATCATAGCAATCCCATTAATTATAATTGGATTTGATATGGTGAATTCCCTTCTCTTAGGAAGCAAAAACCCTTGCGAAAGTCTTCCAGATATAGAAACTGCGAAACAAATCGTGAACGAACATCAAGATGTTATTGATGCGATTGAAAGCATCGATCCTAATTGTATTTTTGTTTCCTTGGAGGAAAGATGTGATGGAAAGGGAGAATTAGTTATATATTACTGCACGATTGATCAGCAACGAGAAATTATAGAAATCATAGGAACTAAGACCTTTTTTGGCTTGCCATATCGAATGTTTAATACATAATCGAAATGTAAACCTTAAGATTATTAGGTTTAGTAAATAAAACTAAAATTGTGATTGTTATATACATAACAATGCACTCTTTGAATAAATAGCAAAAAGGGATAACAGTTATAAGAAAAAAAAAATAATTTATAATTGAGTTAGCTGACTGATGATTCGTCCAGAAAGACAATTCTAATGCTCGCCACCTTAGCTGCCTTTTCTCAGGGTGTTATAGGTGGTGATCAGCTAGCTTATTTCCTATTTGTGTTCTTTTTTTGCGTTATTTTTAGTATTTAAACTATTTACACGAAGTAAATGTATCTAAATACTCGGTAGAAAGGATTCAACTTGTATCCTCTCACATTAGCAGACATCGCGTCGTAATCTTTAGCAACATAGCAGTATGCCCATGGGTATATTTCCTCGATAAGGATTTGTTGGATCTCTCCATACATCGCTGCTCTTTTCACTGGATCTAATTCTTTTAAAGCGTCTTCCATCAAAGTTTGTAGTTCGTCGTTGTCTACTTGTGCCATGTTGCTGGCAACTGCCTTATTGGTGAAGAGTGGATTGGTGTACGTGCTTGGGTCGTTATAGTCTGGAATCCAACCAATAAAGAAGAGTTGAAGCATGTCTCGGTGTAATCC
>JAHPYY010000003.1 GCA_019058515.1 Promethearchaeota archaeon | reverse complement strand
TAGTAACAGTTGTCAACCTTAGGTTGACAAAAAACACTTATCAACTTAAATAAAAATAGAATATATTATGATTGAAGAGTTTTACGACGAATTTCTAAGGAATCACGGGTATGGCAAGCAAAGAACGGTAAATACCTCTATTTCCAAGGAAAAATCGAAACTAAAAGCGCTCGAACGTGAAAACCAGGAACTCACCCGAAGCATGGAGGAATTGCGTACCAAGAACTTAGAATTGGAAAAGCAAGTGAAAGCGCTGAAAGTCAACGAAAAGAAAATCGACGAATTAACCAAACAAGTCGAATTATACGGACATCAATTAGAAAGCGCGAGAGTCGATTACAACAATTTTCGGAAAATTAGCGAACGAGAAAACGAGAAGTATAAAAAGTTCGTGTTGAAAGATGTATTGAGCAAGCTATTGATTCACTTAGATGATTTGAAACGGGCTCAAGAGGTAGCTCAAAAAATAGAGATTAACGACTCGTTTAAGAAAGGGTTAGACATCATTATAAAAAACTTTGAGAAGTCGCTAAAAGAGGAAGGGCTCGAAATCGTGGAAACCGAAGGAATTAGCTTCGATCCCGCGAAACACGAAGTAGTTTCCGTAGAAATTCGAAACGATCTTCCAGAAAACTCCATACTGGAGGAACTGGATAGAGGATATTATTATAATAATGAAGTACTAAGACCTGCGAAGGTCAAGGTATCAAAACATGAAGATAAACAATCTAATTAAAAAATTTAATACCAAATCAATAAAAATTAACGATAAAAATTTAAGAAAAAGGTGAAAAATATATGGGAAAAGTTATTGGAATCGATTTAGGAACAAGTAATAGTGCAGCTGCCGTTTTGATCGGTGGTAAGCCTACTATTATACCCAGTGCGGAAGGCAACACGCTTGGAGGAAAAGCGTTCCCTTCGGTTGTAGCGTTCACTAAAGATGGACAGCGCTTGGTAGGAGAACCTGCCAGAAGACAAGCGATCTCCAATCCGAAACGAACGATTACTGCAATAAAACGTAAAATGGGTACATCGTATACCGTCAAAATCGATAACAAAGACTACACGCCTCAGGAAATTTCAGCCATGATCTTGAGGAAGATAAAAGAAGACGCAAGCGCGTATTTAGGCGAAGAGGTCACGGAAGCGATAATTACGGTTCCTGCCTATTTCAACGACAATCAAAGGCAAGCTACTAAGGATGCGGGAAGGATCGCGGGATTAAACGTGCGTCGTTTAATTAACGAACCCACTGCCGCAGCGGTAGCCTATGGCTTAGATAAAACCAACGCTAACCTGAAAATAGCTGTGTTAGACTTAGGTGGAGGAACATTCGATGTTACCATTATGGAAATGGATAACAAAGTATTTGAGGTAATTTCCACAGCAGGAGACACCCAATTAGGTGGTACGGATATGGACAAGGTTATAGTGGATTATATAGTTGAAGAATTCAAAAATCAGGAAGGAATAGATTTAACTTCCGACGCAATGGCTATGCAGAGAATTAAGGAAGCGGGAGAACTCGCTAAAATCGAGCTTTCCACTTCGTTAACCACGGACATTAACTTGCCTTACATTACTGCAACTAACAGCGGACCAAAGCACTTAAACTTGAAATTAACCAGAGCTAAATTAGAACAGTTAATTGACCCAATTCTTAAACGATTAGAACAGCCCATTCAGAAAGCGTTACAAGATGCTGGGATGAAACGAGGAGATGTAGACAAGGTAATCTTAGTTGGCGGTCCTACCAGGATGCCTAGCGTTCAAGCGGTGTTCGAGCGATTCCTCGGTAAAAAACCCGAACGAAGCATTGATCCAATGGAGTGCGTAGCTATGGGCGCTTCTGTACAAGGAGGGGTCTTAACTGGTGAAGTTAACGATTTGTTGCTATTAGATGTCACTCCTTTATCATTAGGTGTAGAAACACTTGGAGGTGTGTTTACCAAGTTGATCGAAAGAAACACTACTATTCCAGTTCAGAAAAAGCAGATTTTTTCTACTGCAGCTGACAACCAACCCGCCGTTGAAATTAACGTACTTCAAGGAGAGCGAACGAGAGCCGACCAAAACATCAGTTTAGGCAAGTTCCACTTGAACGGAATTCCACCTGCTCCTAGAGGTGTACCACAAATTGAAGTCTCGTTTGATATCGACCAAAACGGGATTCTTAACGTATCTGCGCAAGATTTAGGAACCGGGAAAAAGCAATCTATAACCATAACTGCTTCAACGAAATTATCCGACGACGAGATCGAACAAAAGGTACGAGAAGCCGAGCGAAACGCTGATGAGGACAAAAAGTTCAAGGAATTAACCGAGACCAAAAACCAAGCAGAATCGTTGATATACCAAACGGAAAAGTTAATTAACGAGCAATCTGTCGAGGGAGACTTAAAGTCGAGAATTCTTAGTAAAATCGGAGAATTGCGAAGTGCCATGGAAACTAACGATGTCTCTGCGATGAAAGCGAAGATGGAGGAATTACAAACCACACTTCACGAATTATCCAGCAGGATGTACGGTCAACAGCCGGGTGCTGGTGCGCAAGGATACCAAGGCGCCCCACCAGGGGGAATGGGCGGTACTAACTATGGACAGGGAAAAACGCAAGATGAGATAGAAGAAGAACAATTTAGGCGTGCAACGGGACAAGACGATGTGGTAGATGCCGAATACGAGTAATTTTTTTTTATTTTATTTTTTATTTTCATTTCTAAATATTACATTATGATTATTATTTTTTAGAGGTCGTAAACATGGCGAAAGATTATTACCAAATATTAGGACTCGATAAATCCGCAACAAAAGAAGAAATTAAGAGAGCGTTTCGGAAATTAGCTAGGAAATTCCATCCTGATGTTAATCCGGGTGAGTCAAAATCAGGTGAAAAGTTTAAAGAAATCAACGAAGCATACAGTATATTAAACGATGATAAAAAGCGGGAAATGTACGATAAATTCGGAGTGGTTGAAGGAGACCCCTCGTCGTACCAACAATGGGGAGGTCAGCCAGGTGGAGGAGTGTATCAAGGTCCTGATGGCAAAACCTATTATTATTCTAGTTCTGGAGGAGCTCCAAACTTTGACTTTAGTTCAATTTTCGGAGGCTCAAGAAGGGGCCGTTCGAGCTCAAGATTTGGTGGTTTTGATTTCTTTAACGATTTAGGAGACATTTTCGACGTGTTCTCTCGACGGGGAGGCAGTACGAGAGCGAGATCCTCGCCCTTCAGTAACAGGCCAAGAGAAGGAGAAGATTTACGATACGACATGGAAATTGACTTTATGAACGCCTTCTACGGCGGTGAAAGACAGATTCAATATCAAGATCCAAGTTCTGGAAGCATGACTAAATTAAAAGTTAAAATTCCTAAGGGTATTAAAGACGGACAAAAACTTCGCTTAAAAGGTAAAGGAATGCCAGGAGAACGAGGTGGTACGCCAGGAGATCTCTACATAAATATCAACATTAAACCTCACCCAGACTTTATGCTGGAGGGAGACGATTTATACATTGAGAAGGAAATTCCTTTTACCACTGCGGCTTTAGGAGGTCATATAGAAGTTAAGGGAGTAGAAAAATCGCTATCTGTTAGTGTACCCCCTGGAACAAGTGATTCTTCATTCTTGCGGTTAAAAAACCAAGGATACCCGATAGTTGGAACCGATAAGCGTGGAAACTTGCTAGTGAAAATTAAAGTACAGGTTCCCAAGAAATTAAACAAAAGACAAAAGGAGTTGTTGCAAGACTTAAAGTCAACTGGGTTATAATACTAGTTTTAAATATTTAACCTTATTGACAAGACAGTTATGATACTTATATGTTATTTTTATTTTTATAAAAAAATCGAGAATCAACATCTATAGAATATAAATTTTTTGACATTTCAGTTATTATTCAAAATAAATATGGTGAAAAATTGAAAGATTGGTCTATAAAACATTTAAATAGCACATTTGATAGATCTTTTGTGTATCAGTGATTGACGTAGGGGTTTTAGTTTTTATATTACTCATTACTTTTTTTGGTTGTTCAATGATAAGTAGTGAGAGCGAGTCCGGAGGTATGTATTATTGATTGTTATGTTTACATGGGTTTTTTGTTTGTAATTTGTATTGGAGGTAAAAAATGGTTATAAATTCCGAAATTGATAAAAACTTCATTTCCTGCCCCGAATGTGGGGGTAATATTATTTCAATAACGAACAGCGCTGAGGATGTGTGTAGTCAGTGTGGGTTAATTGTAAGCGAGAGGAAAATAGATTTTGCTCGCGATGGGAAACGAGCTTACACCCAAAAAGAAAAACAGCAGCGAAATAGGACGGGTGCGCCTATATCCGACCTTCTTCCCGATATTGGATTATCTACGGTAATCGATAAGCACGCGATTGAAAATCCCGAATTGAAGCGTGCGGCGAAGTGGAACACTCGAATTACTTGGGACAAAAGAAACTTGTTGATAGCCACTACGGAGCTTAAGCGTATTGCGAGTAACCTGAACTTACCCGATTATGTGAAATCGGAAGCAATGCGATTGTACCGCGAAGCGTTTAAGAAGAAATTGTTGCGGGGAAGGTCCATTAATGGTATGGTTGCCGCCTGCTTGTATTATGCGTGCAGAACTGCAAAAATTCCCAGAACCTTTCAAGAACTCCTCGACGAAACGTCTGAAGACGCGAAAAATGTTCGAAGGTGCTACAGGACATTAATTCGAGAGTTCAACCTTAAAGTACCCAATAGAGACGCGAGAAGCTTAATTCCAAAATATATCATTGATTTAAACTTGGATAACGATGTAAGAAATTTATGTATAAAGATTTTAGAAACATATTTTGATAGATTTTCTTCCAGCGGAAAGGACCCAAAAGGATTTTGCGCTGGAGCGATTTATCTCGCGTGTAAATTAAAGAATAGGGAAGTTACACAAAAATTTATTGCGGACACTATAGGGGTCACAGAGGTAACTCTCAGAAGTCGGTTCAAAGAACTTGTAGCAAAATTGAATATTAAAGTTTAGTTTTTTTTATTATCTCCTTTTTTTAAAAATCTCAAAGTACTTAATCTTAAAATAGGTAAGAGCATTTTTATATCATATATACAAGTCCAGCTTTGTTACAATGGATAAATACATTATATGTGGAAAATCCACTTCATTTACGTTCGAAGGAGAGGGGGAGTTCAAAGGGAAAATAGTCTGTCCAAGCTGCCAATCTACTCGCTTTAACACGAACTTCAACACGGGATACGCAGATGACGATTGTAAGGTAAAAATACAAAAAACTAGAGAATCGTAATTATGCCGAAAGGGTTATTGATACTACAATGGAGCGATAGAGCGGGTCCTTTGATTATTGCCAAATATCCCGAAAACGCAGACGAGCGGATCTCTAGAAAGTCTCTTTTACAAGTGTATAACATGCATCAGTTTAACCAAGAAGAGGATTGCGCGTGGTTGTCGATGGAATCCGCAAATTTCATATCGTATTACTCCGGACGCAAAAAGAACATATCAATAGTGCTTATTTTAAACATATTAGAGAATCCTGAAGACTACGAAAAAGTAATCAGGGACATCAGTAAAGTAATTTTAAGCCATTTCGAAGATGATTCTTATATTTCGTTACTTCCCGAAATTTTCACTAAAATTCCTACGAGATCATTAGGTAATAGTGAAAATAAATAATCTAAAATTACATTTTTATTGTAAAGATTTGACCAATAATAACGGATTTGCCCTAAATAGTTTAGAATTAAATCCTTTACTTGAAAAACTTCGAACTTATCCCGTTGCTAATAAATCCATAAATAAATTCTTTATAAGTTTCGATAAGACTAAAATATTTTACCGAATGTGGAAACCGTTGAATCTTGTTAAAAAAATAATTATCGCTTCCCATGGAATGGGTGGACATGGAGAATTCTTTGTACTTTTAGCAGACAGGTTGGTCGAACATGGAAATATGATTATAGTTCCAGATTATAGAAATCACGGATTTTCTGACGGAAAAAAAGGAGATCTTATAAAATTTCGATACATATTACAAGATTTATACCATTTTATTAATTTTATAAAGGAATGTTATAAAAACACTCCGATTTATTTATTTGGCGAGAGTATGGGAGGCACTGTTGCTATAAATTTTGCAAAAGAGTTCCCTGAAACTTTTTCGAATCTTTCGGGATTAATTTTATTTGCTCCTGGAATAAAAGTTAAACTTCCGAGAAAGACATTGATAGGATTGAGTTTAATAGCTTTACTATTATTAGTACTTAGAATTATTACTCCCTCTAAAAGATTTATTTCGATAAAAGGCAGAGAAGAACAAGGAATAAGAGCCCCAATACACCAACAATACGATCGAGAGGACCCATTACATTTGGAAAATATTTCAATTAGATATATTTTTCAATTATTTAAATATATGCGAAAAGCGAGAAAGAATGCTTCCTTTATTAAAATTCCAACAATCATTTTCCAATGAACTCAAGATAAAGGAATTTCTTCAGAAAGCGTTCAATTATTTTTTGAACAATTAAAATTTAGTGATAAAAGATTGGATTTGATTGAAGGGGGATATCACGAATTATTGACTGATCCAAATTTTCAAAATAAATGGAGTACATTAATTAATTGGTTGAACCAACACTGATAAATTACTTAAAATTTTTATATTTTTAAACTGAGATGAGCTAATGAATATCGAGAAGAATAATTTAAGGAGTAAAAGCACAACGAGCAAATTATTCGTTTTTGGGTTACCAAATATCGGAGCGTCTATTATTAGGGATTTCAAACTATTCAAACTACTAAAAACTATTCTTTTTGAGTTAAAACGAGCTCTAGATTCCTTTTTAATAGGTCTAAACGCTCTAGCGTTATCTGTGGATAAAAGAAATATATTGGTATTTTTTGAATTAGATCAATCTCTATAGCTTTAACAAGGTCTTTTTCTAAAATAGTTTGTACTACATCTTCTGGTATATCTTCTCGATATTCAACTAGGTGTATTGATTTTCTATTGCCTGGACATTTCCTCTGACAAATCATACAACCTATCAACGCGTTGTGAATGGTTTTCGGGAACCGTTCTGGAATTATCCCAGGGATTTCGTTAAATAAAGTTATACAACTTTCGATATCAACAATAAAATTATTAGATTTCGGAATTACTTGTAACGGGCATTCAGAAATGCATATATTGCAAGAATAACAAGAATCCATCATTTCAATTGGTTCCCAATTGTATTCTTTAAATTTGTAATCCGTAAAAAAAGCCATAAGGTTGACAAAGCTTCCCATTTCTCCTACATAGCATATATTATTTCTTCCGTATTTTCCTAATCCTGATCTAACAGCTAGCAGTTTTAAGTGTTTATCTCTAGTTCTTTTTATAGAGAAACCCTTCTCTCTGATTATTTTATTCAATATTTCTTCTTCCAAATCCTTCTCACTTAAATCGCTTAGTGTATAATTACCAGGCAACCAAATTTTACGGACTTTTCCCTGATAGTGAAAATTCAAAGAAATAGGAGGTGCAAATAAAGCTAAAACAATGATAGACTTTGCATTCGAAAAGTCTTCGGGCTTTTGAAAAACAAACGAGGAGATATAACCTCGAAACACTTTGTTTGGACTTATTCTGGCGGCTTTCTCTAACTTATCAATATCAGCTTGTAATTCAGGTAAACGATCAACAGAAACTGTTCTGTAATCGTAAAAGTATTTGTTGTTATTAAAAGCTCTAACACCTGATAATTGGATTCCATTATTTTTCAAACGAATAACTCCATCTTTTTTAAATTTCTTTAATAATAGAAATAGTAAAATCGAAATATTAAAGATCTGATTATCACAAAAAAAAACCATTCTTAACACGATACAGAATAATATACTACTGTAATAAACTGATCTATAATTAGAATTTTATCCTACATCTATTCTCAATGTTTCTATTCCTCAACTATTTAGGATTCTAAGGCATTTTCTAAGGGTACCCAAATTCTTCCTCAAATTGATAATCTCTTTTAAAATATACCCTCATATTAAAAAATATAATATATGTTTTTAGGATTTTTATGTTTATACCCGTTGGTCTCAGCAAATTATTTAACTCCGAAAGATTTATATATCGAGTTTCTATATTATAAAATATTAACAAATATAGAAATATATAAAAAACTGAAAACTAACAAAAAAAGGAGATTATATTACTAAAAAATGGTTGTCCCAATAGGAATTTATAGGCGACGTCATATGCATAGATCGCCTCTATCTATCTTGATAGGAATGCTAGTTGTATTTTTAATTTCAGGAGTAGTAATACTCATAAAATCTGACCTAAAAATAAATGTATCTTATGTGATGATTACCATCGGAATCGTACTAGTTTTAGGTTTTGTAATCATATTTGCAGTGATCATAAATTCCGCTAGACAAAATCGAGAACGACACTATAATGGCGAAGATCTGTATCGACAGCGCTCACCTATTCAACAATCGTCTAACAATTACTACTTTCAGGATAACGAAGTAAGAAGTAAAAGCGCTGAAATCCCAATGTTTTGTAATGCGTGTGGGGAGCGATTGTCGCAGGACGCCGCATTTTGTACTAAATGTGGAGCTAGGATAAGAGGTATGTCGTACTAATGGTTAGAAAATACGGTACGTGCATTATCCCGATACACATAGAAAATGTGTGGAATAACACAATAGAATTTTGGTTAAGTAATTACGGTGAAATTCTCGATCAATACATTTCTCCTAATTCAAATTATCGTAAACTCATCGTGTGTCATGGGACATCGGTGTATTTTTACGGTACATTAATGGGAGAGCTGTATGAGATTACTTTCGGGTATCAACCCGTAGAAAATATCACTTACATTAACTTTAATGTTAAATTTGCTAATGTTGGGAAAGTTTCTCGCTGGAAAAGACCTCAATTTATGTTGATTGGGTGGTCACGGATGGTTGGAAATCCTTTTGTAAAGCTAACATGGAAAAAGACCCAAGAGTTTCGTAGAAACTATTGGATACTTACAGATATATCGAATTTACCAATACCGCAAACATTGGAGCGATTTTGCCCAGTATGTGGAGAAGAAGACGCGTATAATGGTCAATTCTGCGAAAAATGTGGAACCAGTTTATTATATCATTAATTTAAAATTTTTTATAATAGAACTTTACAGGTTTTAAACTTATAAAAAAGCAAAAAAAGGAGGTATGAAGAAAAAGAAATGGTTCGTAAATATGGGTATTGTATGACTAAGTCTCATATTGATGAAATTTGGAACAGAACATTGACTTTTTGGCAGGAAAAGAAGGCTAAAATACGTCAGGAGTTTATTTCTGACACGGGTTTATATCGTACTTTAATCGTGCGGAAAGGGATGTTTATGCATATGTACGCGACTTCTTATGGTGAAACTTACGAGATGACTTTTGGGTTCGACCCTTCCGAAGAACTTACATACATTAGCGTTTACGCAAAATTCTCGGCGTTTGGAAAGGGATTTGTATGGCTAGTACCAGATAAAATGATGGAAGAGTGGGCTAATGCGATGAGAATTCCCCCAATGAAGTTAAAACAAAAGCAAAACCCTGAATATATGCAAAAATTCAACGAGATCAGTAATCTATCTTCGCATCAAGCAATTGATCAAATTGGAAAGTTTTGTCCTGTATGCGGTAAGGAACACGCAACTCACCATAAATTTTGCGAAGCTTGTGGTACTAAACTCGTAATTTCATAGAATAAGGTGGCTCAATTAATATTTAATTATTTTAAAACGGATTTTTTTTATTTTAATATCACGAATATAATTTAAGAAATAGGAAAAATAAGAATACATAAATAAAAAAAGAATGAAAAAAGATGCTGATTTCAGAAAAATTCCTTCTAATGTTATTAGATGAACATAAAGGGAAGAGGTATTTTGAAGCCGCTTCCACGAAAGATTTAGGTTTAGCAGGAGCTCTTTTATTAGATTTGTATTTTAAAGGTAAGCTGGCGGTTGAAAGAAAAAGATTACAAATAATCGATTATAATACCACTGAAGATTCATTATTAGACGAAATACTGGTATTTCTGAACGATACGAAACGACCTAAAAAAGTGAGCAGGTGGGTGGAAAGACTGGCAGGCTTGTATAAACCGTATTACTTATCGTTTTTCAGGCGCATGGAAGAACACGGTATTTTGAGTAGCGAAATTAAAACAACATTAAAGATTTTCACTTCGCTAAGGTTTCACTTGGAAAAACCTGAAGTTAAACAATCTATAATGGAACAAATAAGCAATGTAGTAATTAACAACATGAATCCTGACATTGAGATGCTTGCTCTACTGGGTTTAATGAAATCGTGCGGAATTAACAAAGTTTACCTGGTTAAAAAATATAAAAAATTGTTAAACCGCAAAATCGAGGAACTCTTATACTCGCCCAATTTCGACGCTAACGATCAAAATATGATCCTAATTGTCATGAAATCGATAGAAGAAATAATTACCGCGAGAGTTGCTGCTGCTGTGGCCGCAAGTTCAGCAGCAGCTTCCTAAGGTCTTTTTGAGTTTATAGAGAAAAAGGGAAAGCAATATAACTTTAAAAAAATAAATAAAAGGAAATGAGATGAAAAGGACTATTTGTGATAAGTAAGACAAATTGATGAAAAAATAATTTTCATCTTGTTTTTATTAAAAAATTTAAAAAAAATTCAATATATATATATAAAAAAAAGGAGTAAATTTACGGATTTAATCGATTGTAGAAGTGATAAAATCAGGAATGATGTTTCCAAAGAAATCGTGTGAAAAAATCGTGAATACGGCCATATCGCCTTTTCTAAACCCACCGATCCAGTATTCCTT
>JAHPYY010000174.1 GCA_019058515.1 Promethearchaeota archaeon | reverse complement strand
TTCCAATATTGATCCTTCTTCTTCTATTTCTTCCAATTCACCCTCATTAAATTTTTCTTCGTTATCTGACATGTTTTTTCCCTTTAAAAATTTAATTATGATTATTAAGATTTGAGTCCTACTTGAATATCTAGAAAATCATCCTCTTGAAACAAGTTAATCTCAGTTGATGTTTTACCCGTACCGCTCGCTCCTGAAGTAGATAAAAATAAGAGCGCTAAAAACAATCGTACCAGCGAGAATTTTCTTCCAATTGCACTTTCCTCTTCGTGCTTGATGAGTTCTATTAAATCAAAAAAAGATGTTTGTGATTTATCGTTAAGAGTAATTGTGTTTTTAATTCGATTTAGCCACGACGCGTGTAATTCTCCAACTGTTTGCTCTTTTCCACTTATATGTTTCAATAATTCCTTGGGTAATCTCGCTTTTGAACGCATTTGAGTTCTCTGTCTCTTTATTTCTTCCCTCCTCATTCTCCGTCTTTTAAGTTTTTCTTTTTTCTGCATTACTTCAATGATAGCCGATCTCATTGCATCAAAAAGCTCATCCTTTGTCGAAATTTGCATCTTAGGTTGAATAGGTTGTGGGAGCGCTTTCGGAATAGTTCTGGAGTGCCTTCTGCGGAATTTTTCCAACTCTTCTTTTTTTTGAATTTCTTCTTCTTCTTTGATTATACTCGATATTTTGTAATGATGGAGACTCGCTGAGGTTTTAAGCGCAATTCCAGAGATTTTATAGTTAATGATATCTTCTCTCAACATCTTGTCAAAGAAGCTGTCTACTAAGGTACCTAAATCGTAAAATGCAACATTAGATTCTTTTGCAACTTCGGGGTCTAACAAGCTAGAAAACGGTGGTTTATTCCAAAACTTCAAATCAAGTTTTTCTTTATGAATACTCTCAGGATCCTCATCCTCCCCCGCTATAAGTTCTTCTTCTAAGCTTTCTTTTTCCATAAGATCAGTACGATCAACAAATTCAGGAGCTTCAACTACTTTCTCTAAAAGCTGGATTATTTCCTCCTTTTTTGATTTAGCTGGAATTTTTATATTATTAATCCTACAAAATTCCTTTAAATCAGAGACTGTCCAGTTATGAAAGTCATATTCTTTGGGCTTCTTTTCTTGTTGACTATCATGTAACATAGATTCTTCAATTTCTCCCTCTCCCTCTGAACTTGTTTCTTGAACAACTTCTTCCTGTTTTATAGATTTTGTTGCTTCCTCAACAATTTTAACGATCTCAGCCTTTCTCGCTTTAGAAGGGATATCAATATCATGCTTTTTGCCAAAAGCTCTTAATTCCTTGACTGTCCACTTATTATAATCTTCTGACATGATCGCTCAAAATTTGTTTTTTTATTCTAATTCTATTCCTTCTACTGATGGTTGATCCTCTCCAGTATCAATTAGACGTTTTGCTTCCTCTTCTAAATCCACGCTAAAAATATCTGTGATTCCACTTTGCTGCATAGCAACACCATAGATTCTGTCGGCATTTACAATATTTTCTTCGCGATGACTTATAACAAGAAACTGGGCTTGACTTGAGAATTCTTGGATAACAGTACTAACACGATGAACATTTGGACCGTCCAAGGCAGCATCAATCTCATCCATAACATAGAATGGTGCAGGATAGAACTCCTGGACTGCAAAGATAAAAGATAATGCTACTAATGTCTTTTCTCCTCCACTTAGAATTTCAAGCGAAGAGATTTTTTTCCCTCTGGGACGGGCCTCTATACTTACCCCTCCCTCAAATGGACTATCGGGGCGATCTAAAAGCATTTTAGCCGAACCTCCGGGACTCAATTTTTGAAAAGTTCTACTAAATTCTCGATTGATGTCGTGATAAGCTTTCATGAAGGTCCTCGTTTTCTCTAACTCGATCTTTTCTATGGCATCAAGAATAGCTTTTCTTTCGCGCTGTATTGTCTGCCTTCTCATGTCGATCTCGTCAAATCTCTCTTTAACAACATCGTATTGTTCAATAGCCTTAAGATTCACGGGTTCAAGGGTTTTTTTCTTTTTCGTTGCTACTTCTATTTCTGATTGGAGACTTGCTTCGGTTAAATCTTCAGTTACTGTCGGTAAAGAACCAAATTCTTTCGATCGCTCGTAAAGTGTTTCTATTTGATCCATAGTAATTATCCGCTTTGATTCGAAATTATTATATTTAGAATTTTGAAGAGACAAATCCGATTTCAAATCAGAGATTGTATCTTGATATGCTTTTTGTTTTCTCCAAGATTCATCTTTTTCTTTAATAGAACTTTCAATCTCACCCTCTTTAATGGATTTTCTCTTGCTTTCCTGCTTTAATAATTCTTCGCTTGCTTCGATCTTCTCAGCTATCTGGGTAATTTGTGATTCGGTATCTTTAATTTCTTCATTTAATGAAAAGATTTTTTGTTCTCTTTCTTTATTCTTATTGAATTCATTTAAGGTCGAATGTGCTTTTTGTAAATCTTTATTAAATTTACTCAACTCTTTTTGAATCTGATTTTGTGCGGCTAATTCCTTCTTCTTATCGATTTTAAGAGTATCAACAACTTTTTGTAATTCATCAACATTAACCTGAATATTATCAATATCACCATTAACCTTTTCGATTTCTTTTTCGTTATCTAAGACCTTCTTTCTCGCTTCCTCGTTTTCTATGGTAATTTCTTCTATTGTATTTACAATTCGTTGTATATTTTCCAGAGATTTCAATCTACTAATTACTTTTTCTAATATTTTATTCTCATCATCAATTTGCGACCGAAGATTCTCCATTGTTTCCCAAAATTTTGTCTTTTGTTCGCTTAATTTATCTATTTCTTGTTGTATCGAACTCTGTTGCGAATTTATCTCATTAAGTTGTTTCTCTGTATTTTTTAACTCATCTTTTTTATTTTCTATCGATTCTTCTATTCTGGTAATATTTTCCTTGATTTCTTTTGAATTCTCAAATAAAGATTGTATATCCCTTAAATCTTTGAGTTTGTCATCTATCAGATCAATATTTTTCTGGATCTCTTCAATATTTTCTTGTATTTTTCCGACTCGGTTCCAGTAATTCTCTTTTAATGATTTAAATTCCTCAATTTTATTATTGATTTCAATTAATTCTTTCTTTGAATTATTTATTTTTTCCGTTCGTTCGTCTATTTCCTTTTGATAAGCGTTGATTTTCTCAGTTATTTCGTTAACCTTTTTATCGATTTCTTCCTTTCTTCGGGTTACATTTCCCAATTTTTCTTGTAAATGTTTTTCTTGGAGTTCGTTTGAGTTAGTTTTACTTTTCAAAACATTTAACTCATCGTCATTATATTTTATACTCTCAGATATTTCCTCGAATTGTTTGTATAATTCTTGGCTTTTTGATAGCGCTAACTTTTTTAAAGATATATGAATATTTTCCAGAATTTCCGTCAAATCCTGAACGAAACTGTCGAAATCAGAGGTAGAATCTTGGATAGCAATATCTACGGAATCTTTTACTTTATTTACCAATTGACTTATTGAAGAATCTGCATTATCTGTGAACATTTTCAAAGTTTGAAGAATAGAATTTAAACTGTCACTAATTTCAGTTCCTTGCTCCTCATCGCACGAAATTCCTTCTACCGTTTTCATGATGTCTATTATATCCAAGATAAAATTCTTTAAGTCATCAGCTGATAATTCAATAGCTTCAGCATTTGATTGTTGAATGTTTCCTTTTATCGATTCTACAGAGATACCTATATTTTGTGTCAACATATTTAGAATTTGCAGGATTCCAGTAACATCATCAGCATTTCTCTGGTATTCTTCTTCAGCGGATTCTATTTTCGTTAAAATATTTTCCTTTTCCATTTGAAGTTCTTCCAAACGCCTATTTACATTTTCCAATTTAATTTCAATATTGCCTTTTTCAGCTTCTATTGATTTCAAATCCTTATCTAACGATTCATTTTGAAGATCCAAGTTCTTTTTCTCCCTATCGAGAGAGATTAAGTCTCTTTTTATAATTCCAATTTCAGTTTCAAGGTTAGATGATTTGTTATTATGATCTACAATTTCAGACTCATAAGAGTTTTTTTTCATATTGTATAACTCAATCTGACTTTCGTTATCCTTATACTGATCCTCTTCTTGTTTAGCCTGTTTTTTAAGATTTTCAATGTTTTCTATTAAATCGTCCTTCTCGTCAAGCAAATTCTTTACAATCTCTTCTGTATTCTTACCAGCACTCAATTCTTTTATACGGGTTTCAATTGAATTCCTTTTCTCAACAAGCTCATCCTTATTCTTTTCATTGAGCATAATTTCCGTGTTAATTGAAGATACTGTCGATTGAAAATTAGCATAAGATTCGCTAAGCTTATTTTTACTTACCTGCATTTCATTAATTTTAGATTCTAGATTCTTTTGGTTTTGATTTTCTTTGTTTATTTTTGCATTTATATTCTCAATTTTAGAGCGTACTTTTGCTTCTTCTGCCTTTACAGTTTTTACTGCTTCCTCAATATTCTCTGCGTCTCCTTGTAAATTGCTTAATTCTTCTTCAAGCTTAGCTTTTTTTTCTGTGTTTCTTTTAATATTATCTTTGAGTAGTTTTACTTGTGCGTTTAACGAAGATTGGTTTTGCTTGAGCTTTGATATGTTAGTTTTTAGTGTAGACTTCTCTTCTTCGTTTTGACTAATTTTTTCTTCTAATTCCGCTTGGATCTTTTGTTTTTCTTCAATATCTTTTCTTGCCTCCTCAATCTTAGATTCAATGTCAGAAATTTTAGTGTTCTGCTCTTCAATCAATTTATCGTATGTTTGACCCTCCTTTAGTTCCATCTGTTTTTCCTCTAAAGATTTTATTTCAGCGGATAACTTGTCAATTGACTTTTTTGCTAAGTTTAGTGTAGTTTGTGTACTAGATAAATCCGTTTTCAACTGTGTTATTTTCTCATTTATCTCGTCCTTTTCTTTTTCTTTCTGTGTTATCGTTTTTTGGATGTTCTCCATGATTAACGACTCTTGTTTCAACATATCCTCCTGTCTCGTGATTTTTTCTTTTAACTCCTCAATTATTTTGTTGGTTTCATCGATTTTTTTCTCGAGTTCTTCCTCTTCTTTTTGTAGATGGGTAATCTTTAACGCTATTAATTGAGCTTTACGAAAGTTTATGTTTTCCTCTAGTTCTTTCCAAGCGAGAGCATCATTTTTTTCCTTTTCAACTTTTTTTAATTGAGTTGAAACTTCTTTAAAAATCGCTTCAAATTGTCCAAGATCTCGCTCTGCTTTTTCTAATTCCTTCATTGTTGCGTCTTTCATCTCATCGTATTTTTGAAGGCCAATTAATTCTTCGATAAAAATTCGGCGATCTTCCGCGTTCATGTGTGTTAATTCCACGATTTTTCCTTGCAGTACGAACTGGTTCGAACCATCAGGATCAACATTAGCTGCTGCTAACGCATTTAATATTTGTTGTCTAGTGGTATTTTTCCCATTCATTTTATAACCTCCACCTCCTCCTCTTTTTATTATCCGCATAATCTCGAATGTATCGGTCCCTCCAGGAAAAATACCATCACTATTGTCAAAATAGAGGGTGACCGTTGCGCGATTCGAAGGATTCTTACCTCTAGATCCAGCAAATATTAAATCTTCTAGGCTTTTCGCTCTCATAGTTTTCTTACTTAAGCGTCCTAAAGAAAAACATAATGCATCGATAATATTAGATTTACCTGCTCCGTTTGGTCCAACTATACAGGTAAACCCACTTGATAATTTTATAGTGACTGTTCTATCTCCAAAAGATTTGAACCCAGTCATTGATATTTTTTTAATGTAAGTCACTTTGAGAACTCCATTGTTATCTTTTAATTAAAATAAAGATTATTCAGAAGTTTAAATTTTATTTAAAAAAAGATAAAAATGAAATTAATTATACTTTCCAAAAAGAACATCGATTATAGATTTCAGCTTCATAGGATTGAAATTCAAAAAATAAACTGGATTCTGTCCTTCTTCAATACTGAATTTAATGGTACTATTTCTTACAATCTTGTGAGATTCACATAAGATCCCTAAATTTTGGAAATCTCTTATATAGTTATGAAATTCCGTGAAGTTCTTGTCATATTCTAAAGATTCACATGAAACTTCGTATAGTTCTCTCAGAGAAAAAAAATCAATGTAATATTTCTTAGAAATATTAAGAAAGTAATCCGTAATATTATCCAGTAAGACTAGTTTAAGCATTTCTTCTTCAGAAATGTAAGATATTAAATTGAAATCATCCAATTTAGGAAAAAGTCCAATTGAATTTTGGTAAATTTCCAACATTTGAAATAATTCAATTGAATCACTAGTTTTCAGAACGGGATAGATTTCTTTTAATACTTCAATACCTTTTCCCGGAATTGGTGCATAATTCTCAACGATAACATCTGTTAAGTACTCAATAAATTCTTTATCAATATTGTGTGAGAATGTGAGTTTACATCTTTGGCGCAAAATTGAAAAGAGTTGCTTGTATGAGAAGAGATTAAGTTTACACTTAATATCAAACTCATTCATTACTTCAAACGCTTTTGGTTTTAAAACTTTATTACATGTTGAGAAGAAAGGGATTTTAGCTTCCTTTCCTAAAATTAAAAATTTCTTGAAAATTTTAGGTTTGATATCTTCTACATCTTGAAATACAAACAATAACATGTTATTCAATTTTTTACATAGTATTTTGAATAAACTCCACAATTCCTGGGATGTATAATTAATTATTGAATCAAGGTTTAAGTTGTAGCTTGAGATGTTGATTATTTTTAAAATGAGATTAAATAATATCTCTCTTGTGGATTTTTCTTGACAACTAATATTAATTTTAATTAGATCTTGTGATTTTTGGATCTCCTCAACAAAATCCATAGTCACTTTGTTAACCAAAACTTTTTTTCCAATACCCTTTATTCCTTGGTAAAAAACATTTAATCCGAAGTTATCTTCGTAAGAATCGTGTAAAATCGAGAGTAAAAACTTTCGTTCTTTATCCCTATGAAGGATTTCTGGTGGTAAATAATTAGGATCGAATAATGCTTTCGATCCTACATATTCGTCATAACAATAAGTTTTAGCGATCATTTTTTTTTAAATTGAACTTTTTTACCTTTAATCGAAACTGCACTATTTAAACCCCCCAGAGAGAGAGGGTAGATTGAAAGTAAAAATTTGCTTTTCTTAAGAAATTCGATTTCAAACCTTTACGATTCTTATTTCTTTCATGGGTATCTTTTCCTTTAAGCGTATTTTCCTTAATTCTTTAGCAAAATTTAAGTTTATGTCGTCAAATACAAAACCACTTTTATTTAGGGGCGCATTCTTTATTTTCAGTTTTGAGGGAGTTGTAAATCCCTCCACGAAAGAAATAATTTTACTCCCTCCTATAAATTTTCTTTTTAGAACAAATCCAAAGGTGTTACACCCTACAACAGGGATTCTATTTTCCAGTGCTCGAGCTTTTAAATAAGTGTACCAATTTTCCATACCATCTTCTCTTATTTGAGTAGGGGAAAACAGAATTTCTGCGCCATTTTCAACGGCAATTCTAGGTGTTTCGTAGAATGCTAGATCGAAACAAATAAGAATTACAAACCTGCGATTGTTTAACTTAAATAAATATAATTCATTTCCCGCTTCAAATACCTCTTTTTCGTATGTGTAGAGATGTAATTTGTCTTGTCGCCCCATTTCTTCTCCTTGAGAGTTGAAATAATAACAAGTTATTCTTGGTTTTTCATCATCTGGTCTTTTTTCCCATATTCCTCCTGTTAAAAAATTCACACTATATTCTTTAGCCAAATTTCTTACAAACCGATAATCTGCACCTCGTTCCTTTTGAAAATTATCTGAAACTCTGTTCGAAAAAGGAACCCACCTTTCGGGCAACATTAACAAATCGCAGTTATTATGGACTTTATAGAATCGCACAATTAGTTTTTCAATTGTCTTATAGCATGATTTTCTATCTTGATTCAATTCTGGTTGAATACAGCCTACTTTCATTTTCCTTCGCTTATGAAACTTCTTTTGAGTTTATCTCATCAATTATCTCGAAAATTTCATCGAGACGGTTAATTTCATATTCTGGTTTAATTTCTTGAGGAATCTTTATTCCAGTTGTATGAAAGTCATATTTACCGCCTCTGTGAATAATTACACTATGAATATTGTTTAAAAGGGCCGGAATAATATCTTTATCAATTCTATCTCCGATATAAAGAGTCTCAGGACCTTTAATTTTAAATTTTTTCAAACAATAATCAAAAAGGCGAGGATTGGGCTTTTTTACACCAATCTCATCTGAAATTACCACAAGATCGATTATTTTTTGGAGGTTTAGCCTTAGTATTTTCTCGTATTGTTTAAGAGGAATGCCATCTGTAATAATTGCGGTTTTGATCCCTTTTTTCCTTAGAGTCTCTAAAGTTTCCTGGACATCACTATAAAGCTTAATAGAATTTACTTTTTCCTCGTGGTATGCCATTACGGCTCTGGCTATATATTTAAATTGATCGCTAAAAGATAAATTGAAGTTATCATCGAGTTGGTTTAATCTTCTAATAAAAATGTCATAGTGTTTTGAGGAATTTGATCCGTATTCGTTCACTATTTCCTGAATCATCTTAATTGCTTCATTTCTGTCTACATTCAACCCTAAATCTATCATAGCATCAATTCCCTTAATTCGCGATTGTTTTGAAAGATCGGTACTATCAAATAAGCAATCGTCGAGATCAAATCCGACTAATTTCACTGTCATTTAAATGCGTTTGAACAAACTTAAATACTTATTAAATTATTAAAAATTCCCTAAATATTGAATAAGCTCTAATTAAGATAAATTTATTTATCCTTTTTTATCTATATATATATGTTAGTGAGATTTATCCCCAAATATTAGATAAAATATTAGTTTCTTTTCACAAAATACTACTATTTAATGAATAGTTTATCATAAAAGATTAATTGAGTAAGAAGTATATATTACTAAAGATATCCGATCTTGTAATTTTTCTAGTAGAATTACGGAGTATTGAAATGTATGAAAACTATCTGTGCTTTATGCTATTTTCACCGTAAAATTGGCCCAATTGTTTGGTATTCTTATCCAGAAGGATTATTGGATGAAAATTTATCCATTAGAATTGCAAATATAATGGATCAAACTTTCAATGAAGGGTTTTTCACCCATTCATTTGAAAATCTTAACTCGATGAATTATTATTTCGAAATCCATTCCGATTGGGCACGAGGAAACAAGGAAATGTTAATGGTGTCTATTATATTCGATCAACAAACAACTCCAGAAATAGAAAATAATGTGTTAACTCTCTGCAGCGAATTCTCTGAAAGGTTACAAGCTAACGATCAAATTTTCTCAGCATTTTATATTAAGGATATGAATAATTTCGAGAAAATCGACCAAGACTTAATTGTAAAAAACGATTCCTTAATAAAATTATGGGTTAACAATCTTTATTGGGCCATAATCGAAGACACAAGAGAAAAGAGCGAGGAAGAAAAAATAGCCATTTTGTTAAACAATAAGCACATTTTCATGACCCTTAAAAAGCTATCTAGCGGCCCTCTTCCCTTGGAATGGTTGTCTGAATGGTTTGAGAAAAGTTTTCCAGATAAAAATTTTGACGAAATGATTGAAAATCTTGAAGAAAAGCAATTAATATTCATAAATCAAATCGGTCTTGTAGAGAAATATGTCTTATTGTTAAAAGAAGTAAACGCTGAAAGAATTCCTCCGGATAGCGTCATTGAATATATCGATGATCGACCAGAATTAATAGATCTTTTGCTTCCTAAAGTTCAAGAATATTTCAGTCAGTATGAACAAAAAACTAGTGCGGAACTTAAAGAAGACGCGTTTGTATTATTTCAAATTATGTCAGATTCAAAAAAATACAATGTTTTATCCGAACTAAGGAACGGTTTAATTCCAAGAGACAAGTTACCTAATTTAGTTTCCAAAAGAACTTTAGAATCTTTAAAGAAAGTTATAGATTTCCTAAAAGAATACGACGTTATTGAAGAATTAATTTACAATAAAGAGAGATATATCGTATTAAAGACAAATTTACAAATTACCACTTCTTTTCCAGAATATCTACGAAAGCTATTACCTAAAGAATCAAAACCAGTAGTTGCTAACCGTTATTATCCCCAACCTTAAGCAATAATTTAAGCTTTATTGAAATTAAGCATATTTAATTTGTTGTAAATATTATCTAAATCAAGAATATCTTTGTTTATTTGTTATTTTCTGATTTCATTATGCACGACGATGCGACTACTGAGGAGGAAATGAAGTATTTATTAGGGAATATGGGAATTGAAATTTTACTCGCTATTGATAAAGGAGCAAAAACTATTGAGACAATTAAGTTGTTCTCAGGTTTACCCCTTTCCTGCATAAAAGGGCGTGTTCCCGTGCTAACTGGTTTAGACTTAGTTGTGGAGGTTAATACGGAATTTATTTTAACAGAAAAAGGGAAAAAATTTAAAGATACAATATTGTGCTGATTTAAGTCGTGAACATATTCAACCCTTCTTATATAAGCAAAATATAATTTGGCTCTCTTGGCTTTTATTACTGATATTTCTAAAGGTGAGGAATTTAATTCGCTTTTCAGATTGGGGCAACTAAATCATTAAATCTCTTTTCAATTTGTCACAACTTCATCATTAAAGCAATCGTGTTATCCTTAGAACAATTTCAAATATTTTTGCTATAATATTTATCTATATAATACCCTTTTTTTTTAAATCCTCCAAGTTTATCAATACATAACTTAAATTTCTCTTCTGAAGATACTTCCAATTTTAATCGAGAAAAATCCTCATAGCTTAATTCTTTTCTTTTATAGAGATATTCTAATATTTCTAACGCTTCCTTTCGATTTGAGCATCTTCTAATAAAATCATTTACTCCAGGATTTTTCAAATCATCATCAATTCTTTCAGATGATACTACCTCAACGG